>JAUILH010000045.1 GCA_030433115.1 Bacteroidia bacterium
ATGGTGGCTCGTTCTGAATGTGCTCCTTATTTCCTGTCTCTTCTTCGCTTTCAAAATAGCTGCTGGCTACTATGACATGAATTGGGCAAGGTTTCTAACTGGCGGATTGAGTGCGTGTGTATTCATCATAATTATTTTAGTTCTTTTTGAGATTACTAAGTCCGAAAAGTCCATACCATATTCTGAAACACTTGTATTGAACAAGCATACTTTTCGCTTAGATGACATTGTGTATATCGAGTCTGATAAGAATTACATTCAGCTTAGACTTGAAAACGGGCAACATATCAAAGTGAGGTATACCATGAGTGAGCTTGAAAGCAGTCTGAATCAACATCCTCAGCTAAAAAGAAGTCACCGAGCATTTATTGTCAATACCAACTTCATTGCAAAACAGGCTAAAAACAAGCTCTCGCTCAAAGGCTGTCAAAAACTTATTCCCATCAGCAGAACTTATAAGAAAAACTTTTAGTCATCTGTACCTAACCATGGTTATCCATCCCAAACGATCAAAGCAAACCTACTGATTGCTTACATATGCAACATGACAAGTCTTCTGATTCTTTTCTTCGGAACCTTTTGGGAAGCGAGCATGGATATTTTGGGACAAAAGCACAACTACAAGTCATCCAAATGGCAAACCCTCGCCAATTATTTTGATAAAAAAGGTCTAAAAAAATTGGGAAATACCTTCTGGGACAATTCCATTGCATGGAGAAATAAGTGGAAAAATGGTGATCCGAAATGTGGTGAACGTTTTCCAGGAAGTTCTACAGTCTTCAGTACGGTTATGGACGGCTGGCATTTTACCAAATTCGTATGGCTGGTCCATGTCTTTATGGCAATTGCATTATTTGAATCATTCACAGATCACCTTCTACTTGACCTGGTCATCTTATATGTCACCTTTGGCATTGGTCACGAGTGTTTCCTGCACCTTTTAAAAAAACGCCCAACATAACTGTTCTTGAAATTAACGAACCACTACCCGTTTACTCATAGAATGATGCTGATTTTGCCAAACAATAAAGTATATCCCTGGAGCTGCATCCTTCATATTCACTTCCTGAACTGTATCTTCCTTTCCAAGGATGGATTCATGGATTACTGCACCAAGGGCGTTGTATATCCTTAGAGTTCCGTCAACAATGCTATGATCCATCTCTATTCTGAAGACCCCATCATTTGGATTTGGGTAGACATTCAAACTCAATGATTCCTGAGTTTCAACATCTACAGGATACGGTCCTTCAATAACATTGGATAAAATCCAGTTAAAATCATTTGCCCGGGTAACCAGACAAGGTAACGTTTTAAACACCCTAATTTGATACGCAGTAGCTGGATTTGAAGCAGGCGACCAATCCATATAATTTGTAGTCACTGAGTTCACAGAATCATGCAATACCCAACTTCCGTTTGCCATAGTATCTCGGTAGATGTAGTATTTCGGTATTGGTGCTCCCACATAGGGCGTCCATATCAATCCAACAGCTCCACCAAAAGTCATCCCTTGCAAGAAAATTGTTTCATGCGCAGGAGACAAACCACTTTCCAATCCACAACTATCCTTAACAGTAATGGCATACTTATGAGGACTCGTTGTAGGATTGGCGCCTAAATCTTCATATTTGCTTGAATCTGCATAGGCCTGGGCATGAATTAGTTGAAACGTCCCTGACACCTCACGATACACCATAAAACTATCCAACCCAATTGAAGACACCGGTTTTTCCCAAATAACTATATTGGAATTATTCCCAATAGAACTGGTTACAAAACAGATGTCCACTGTATCCGGAGCAGGGGGAGCGCTTACCTCAACTGTATCAATCAAAACACATGCAGCCGCATCTGTCACTGTTACTTCATAGGTTCCCGAACATAAATTACTCAGCGTATCACTCGTCCCCACGGACATGCTTGTAGTTATATCAATCCAATCAGTAGTAATAGGAGCAGTTCCACCCATCACATTCACACCAACCTCCCCATCACAAGCATTCAAACAAGTTTCATCAACTCCGCTTACTGCAATGCTAATCGTATTCACTGCTGTCAATGATATGGGATATAGTGTAGTGGCACATCCCAGCGAATCTTCAACTAGGCAACCATAGGTTCCGACACATAAATTTGAGAATATACTGTCCTGAATATATGTTGCACCTCCGTCAATTGTGAAAGAATATGGTGAGGTTCCACCAGAGATCATTCCAACAAAACTGATTTCTCCGTCACAATTGCCACTGCACTGTAAGTTGGTAGCGTTAGGCATAGTCAACACAACTTGACTCGGCTCTGTGAGCACATAACTCGCAGTATCTGCATTTCCTGTGCCATCATCAACTGCCACATAATAAGTTCCTGCACACAAGCCATTGAGCAAAGAAGAATTTGCTCCGGCAATCGGTGTCATAGTGCCATCATACCATTGATATGTATATGAAAACGACCCACCAAACGCATTAGCACTCAGCTCCCCGTTGCAATGCCCGTTACAATCAATGGATTGTGTTTCCGACACATTAAGTGCAAATTGATTGTTGATATTCATCCTAATCATTGGAAGCGCTGTCAAATAGAACCATGTTGGTCCGCTATTTGGATCATATAGAAAAGAAGTTTGTGGTGGTGCGCTTCCGTTCGTACCTAACACCAAATCGTTGCCGCCAAAATGCTCAATGAAAGCCCCAACACACTGATATGCAGTTAAATTGACAGGTAAATGTATCGGCATAGTAATCCAACTACCTAAATCAGCCGAAACAATGGTATGTGCTGTTACACCAGCACCATCATACAACAAGACAAAGTTTCCGGTTCCATCTACACCAAACAACTTTGGAACGGCAATGGCTCCAATATCCGTTGCGGAGTCTATATAAACAGAAATAGACGTTACCTGCACTTGATTATTGAGCATACCGAAAAAATTACCCATGGTATATGGATTGTTGGTTCCATTGAACACGCCTGAAATAGCTGGCCCCTGATCTCTAGCATAAACTGAATCACTCACCTCAAGTGTTCGAGTCACCACATTATCAATAGGAACATCATCCACTTGGGTTTGAGAAACCGTATAGGTCAAATCATAATTCCCCACTTGACTGGGCATGAAACCACCTGGAATGCTCACGTATTGAGTGGTATTTGCTGTAAAATTTGTGATGGACACACTCGTTGCGTTATGAACAGAGCCACTCCCGTTATCAATATCAATATTCAGCTCGACATTGGATTGATCCAATACTCCCTTATTTTCTAGTGTCGCACCAAAATTCAAATTTTGAATCTGAGAGGATGGAAATACAGTATACTCCAAACCAGTGAAACAAACTCCTGCCGAAGAATCCGCATAATTCGTACTGATGATAGCCATGTCGTTGTCGGGAACAGCCTGAAGAACAATATCGTCTATCGCCCAGAAATAATGAGAAAATGATCCGTTAGGATTAAATGTAAACTTTAGTCTGACGTTGGATTGTCCTGCCGCAAGCGCAGAAATATTATATTCTTTGAGATCGGGGTTTGTTGAATGGTCATTGGGTCCAAGTCCTTCAACGGCGTCAAAATTAGTCCAGGTCACTCCCCCATCAATACTCACAGACACAATGATGTCGCCATTATTTGCCGTACAACAATGTCTCATGTAAGATTCGAATTGAAGCATAACTGATGTGGCGGACATTAAATTGATGGTCGGTGAAACCAATTCTCCAGTGGGGTTGATGTAATTCGGACTAAACAAGGCATTTAAAGAATCTGCATCATACAACATGAAACCATTTGAATTGGAAGAAAAGCCCGGTGCAGGAGAACTCATAGACCATTCGCCAGACGTTCCAAAAAAACTATGTTTCCAAATGGGATTTGGTCCGGAAACCGTCCAGTTACCATTGGTACTTGTAAGTCCATTAGAAAAATCCTCCTGCCAATGAATTTGAGCAATAGATAACGCAGGAAACAGACAGATTAAGAGGCATAAGTATCTCATAGTGAAAGCAGTTTGTTTCAATATACAGAGTTTCAGAACCAATTCAAACGAAAAACTTTAAACTGGAGCGTTTATTGATTAAGTTGCCTGATTTCAACATTCGAAAGCGCACAACTTTGACACCTCAAAACGCCTGATTCACAATTTCATGTTACCTTTAATGCTTCACATTGCCAGATGCAAATTGAAGCTCAAAATATTGTCAAGCGCTACGCCAATCACACAGCATTGAAAGATTTTTCAGTGACTTTGGAATCGGGAAAAATTACAGGATTACTAGGTCCGAATGGCGCCGGAAAGACAAGTTTTATCCGCATCCTCAATCAAATTATTGGCGCGGATACGGGAAAAATCACCATTGATGGTCAGCAATTGAACAAATCGCATATTGCAGATTTTGGTTATTTACCTGAAGAAAGGGGACTTTATAACAACATGAAAGTTTTGAGTCATGTAGTTTACCTGGCAAGATTGAAGGGGATCGACAAATCCACGGCCACTCAAAACGCCCATGATTGGTTAGATAAATTAGAACTGAGTGATTGGAAACATGCGAAGGTCCGACAACTATCGAAGGGAATGGCTCAGAAAATCCAATTTATTTGTACGGTTATTCACGATCCTAAAATCATCATTTTGGATGAACCTTTTTCTGGTTTTGATCCTATCAACGCAGAACTCATTAAACAAGAAATTCTTGAATTGAAAGAGGCTGGAAAAACCATTGTATTATCCACTCATAACATGAATTCCGTGGAGTCGATTTGCGACAACATTATTTTATTGAATTCCGGAAATAAAATTTTAGATGGATCTATCAAAACGGTCAAAGAAGCCCACCGACCAGATACCTATCACATTCAGTTCAGAGGCAATGTGATTGGTTTTACCAATGCCTTGTGGGCTGGATACGAATTGATCGAGCGCAAACAATTAGGGAACGAACATTTTGTAGCAACCATCAAGCTGCTCAATGACAATACCATCAATAACTTATTAGACACGGTTATTCCACACGTTCAAATTGAAGGCGTCAATGAAGTGATCCCAAGTATGAACGATATTTTTATTCAAGCCATAACAGAAGACAGCGATGGGTAAAATTGGGTTGATCATATCAAGAGAGTTTTTCAGCAGGATTAAAAAACGATCCTATATTTTGATGTGCCTGATCGGTCCAATCATCATTTCACTTTTCGCCGTTTCTGCCATTAACATTACAGATACCCAAAAGCGCTACAAGGTATTGGTTGTGGATGAGCAAGGCATCTCTGGTAATTGGACGCCGACTACCCAATGGTGTGATTTTGAAATGGGCAATGACATGACTGACGAAGAATTTGAACATTCCAAATATGATGCATTGGTCACTATTAATCAGGGCGTGGTAAGTAATAATACCGTGCAAATCATGTACAAAGCGTATCCCAATGCGCATGCACGGGCAGACATCATTCATGAAGCGGAACTTAAGTTGGAGGGACTCAGACTAGCCGTCAACAACATCAACAAAGAGTCTTATTACAAGATGAAGCAGCGACTTAATGTAAAGGACTATGTACTTGGGCAGGAGATTTCTTTTTTTGATCAAAATAAAAGTAAAGTTGGGCTGGTATTTGCCATTTTGATATTCATTTTCATATTCAACTTTGGCATTCAGGTGATGCGCGGTGTCATTGAAGAGAAATCTAATAGAATCGTTGAAATTCTTGTGTCTTCCGTCAAGCCCATTCAATTGATGACTGGAAAAATTATTGGAATAGGCTTGGCGGCCATCAGTCAATTCATGATTTGGACTTTGCTTACAGCTTTAATTATGGTAGCTGTAAAGGACAATGTCTATCCGGACCGCTACGACCCAAAAGATCAAACTGTGAAAACAGCATCTTCCATCAATTCTGATTCTGAAGGAGCAGATGACAATGTGAGTTTAGCCAAAGAAGTGAATGACACAGCTATGATGATCTATGAAGAATTGTCTTTCAGTGGGTGGTTGATGTACTTTGGCTTCTTTATGGTATTTGGTTATCTGTTTTATGCGGGAATTTATGCCTCCATTGGGGCAGCGGTGGATAACGACACGGATGTTCAACAGTTTTTGATACCCGTGACTCTGCCCCTACTGCTTGGTGTATTGGCAGCCTATTCTAGTATGACTGATCCTAATGGACCGATCGCTTACTGGGGAAGCATTATTCCATTTACCTCCCCCATTGTAATGATGGCCAGATTTCCGGAAATTGCTGGCACAGAAAATGGATGGCAAATCTATTTGTCGATGGGCATACTGGTCGCCTCCGCCCTATTCATGTTCTTCTTTGCATCCAAGATTTATAAAACGGGCATACTCATGTACGGCAAGAAAGCCAGTCTTGGTGAACTGTGGAGGTGGGTTTTCAAACGGTCTTAATTACTGAAGATGGATATCCTGACTGTGCAAGGCACCGGCAAATAATGGCACAAACATAACAGCCACTTTCTGCGGATTGGTAAGGCTACTCAAATCGCCATTGATTCTCCAATTATCGTAATCTTCACTAAAGTTAGTTCTCACATCTGCCAAATGAACGCCATTCACGGTAACATCCCAATTGTCCCAATCTTCCGAAAAACTGGTTCGCACTCTTATCGTGGTACCTGTTCCTGGATCATATATTCTCCAGTTGTCAAAATCGTTGCTGAAGTTGGTTTCAATAGATATGGTGGCTCCGGCATGTGTCAAATCCCAGTTATCCCAATCCTCTGAAAAAGCTGTCCGAATATCGCCAGTATACCCATCAATATTAAAGTCCCAGTTATCCCAGTCCTCCGAAAAAGCAGTTCTTATATATCCAGTGGTATCACCAACTTGAAAGATCCAGTTGTCCCAATCATTGCTAAAATTGGTGTCGAAACGCCCTGTAGAACTATTTCCGTAGTAAGTTCCACTCCCGTTTTGAGACAAGGGTGGATTATCCGCACACGACCATAAGCTTAAACCAAGTCCTACTACAACTACTAATTGGTAAAGTTTCATATATTGTAAACTTACAAAAATCGATCCAAATGCTGGCAGCTGTCTTAGATCTGGGAACCAATACGTTTAACTTACTCATTGCCGACTTGCGGGATGGGAAAATGCATGCAATCCTGCGAACCAGAGAGGTGGTGAAATTAGGAGAAGGTGGTTTGGCCGATAACCGCATGACAGAAGCCGCATATCAAAGAGGACTCAATGCCATTCAAGCCCACATGACTACCATTGAGCAATATCAATGTGATTCCATTCGTGCCGTTGCAACCTCTGGAATTCGATCTACTTCTAACGGACAGGCATTCATTGATGAAGTATTGACAAAATTTCAACTTAAAATTGAGGTCATTGATGGCAATCGGGAAGCTGAATTGATCCATAAAGGTGTTCAACTTTGCGCTCCAATCATTGAGAATAGTCTCATTATGGATATTGGTGGTGGCAGCACAGAGTTCATCATTGCACGAAAAGATGGAATTGTATGGAAACAAAGCTTCAAATTAGGGGCTTCTCGACTGAAGGAACTTTTTCAACCAGATGATCCTATTTCCCAGGAAACAATCGACAAAATTAATGCTCATTTTAGTGTGGAACTAGAGGTTTTAAGACAAGTATTGTCTGAAGTCCCATGCCAAATATTACTTGGATCATCCGGCTCATTTGATACGTTTGCAGAAATGGAGTTGCACAGAACCGCCCAGGTTGATCTTTTTGAGGAGTCACCCACTATTCCCATTAATATGACTGAATTCAAACGATCTTATGACCTTTTAATTCAATCCACACTTAAAGAAAGACTGAATACACCCGGAATTATTCCCATGCGAGCAGACATGATTGTCATCAGTGGTTTATTGACCCAATACATAATTGATATGGCTGGCATTCGATCAATAGCTCTGTCGAAATACGCCTTAAAAGAAGGTTTGATGAGTGAGATGATTTAAGATTTCAGCAATAAAACATCTTTTCACGAACCATTTCAGAAATCACTGCGTTAATTAATTAGTTACAAAACTTAAGATGATGCGACTAACTCTTATACTGCTGATTATTTCAATGAGTTCTTTTGGACAAAGAATACATATCAACATGCCCAAATATGGGTATTTGAAAGGTGACCAAAAACTCCATACCGACAATGGCAACCTGGTCATGCTTTTTGAAAGAGCCAATACAGATGAGCAATCTGACAATGAGATAAGGGTGTATGACAAAGACCTTAATGAAGTGCTAGCTCAGAAAATTGAACATGCCGATCACTTTATTTTGCATAGCGGACATATGATAACCGCAAGAGCTCCTTTCTACTCTAAAAATGAAGTTAAGTTGAGGAAATATGACTTATCAAATGGAGAACTTGTCAAAGAGATTAAAATTCTGAAAGACTTCAACGACGAAGGGGACTGGCAAAAAATGGCGGCAGAAAGTCACAAAAGCTATTACGACTTATCCTCAAATTCTGACTTCATAAGCGTTACATCAATACCTGAAGATCAGCTTAGTCAAAAAGATTGGAACAATTACATGGAGAATGACTGTCAATTCGAAATCACACATTGGCTGTTCAATAAAAATTTAGAGCAGGTAGCCCAATACAAATTCCCTCTAAAAACGATAGAAGCACTTAATTGGAAAATGATTTCTGAACCCATCATTGATGCTGAAGGTAATACCTATTTCACCATGATGCGTCCCCCAAACGTCTTAGTCCATGTCAAAATAGACTCTAAAGGAAACATGACAGAAGTTGAAGGTGCGCAAAAAGTAAGGGAAAATAAGAGAGGTAAACCTGTTATCATCTGGACAGCAATTGGGTCTATGGATGAAGAAAACTACACCATTCACTATAAAACTTTTGCAGAACCACAAGGTGAATTTGAAGCATCAAAAAACCTCAGCTTTGTGGGGAATGATTACAACATTTCTTTGGAGAAACAAACCGTAAACTTTAATCAAAACTCATGCAAAACAGAGTTAGTTAAAAGATTCTCGCAAGAATTTATCAGAGAAAATGGATTAAAAAGTGCCGACATGCTGCGTTTAAGAACTCGTGTGAACCATCCGGAAGACCCTACTAATCAGATCTACTTACTGGAAGCAGAAAGAAGATCTACCACAGAAAAGGAAATTGGAAGGGATCCTCGTCTAGACCTGATGGAGGTTGATATGAATTCAAACTACATGACTACAAGTGAATACACCTTGCTCGACTATTATATATTGGACACTAAAAACGACCGACATATTTTGATTGAAAAAAAGAGTAGTGTTACAGAAGACGTTTCCAGGTTTTACAGCTGGATAGGAATATGGCAAAATAGAGCCTACATAATTTACGATAACCATAAAAATGGAGCACACGTATCATCTATTAATCTCCATACTGGCGAGCAAGTGCATCAGAAACTAATAGGAGATATGAATGCTGGTTGGATTGTGACACAGTATTACAACCTTATTCTTGACGGCTACCTGTATTATATGACAATCAATCCAGGAACCAGAGCGTGCCATTTAAACCGAGTTGAACTAATGACAAAGCTCCAGTAACAAAGTAAATATGGGAATGGACTGCCATCGGTAGATACAAACTAATCCTAACGCCCCCTTCTCACCGCATGGAACCACTCTAGAGCGCCATAATAGGTAAAAGATAACTCCATCCCGCCTCTGTACGACACTGCTTCTCTCAAATTTGAAGTGGTGATGTCATAGCTGAAACCGACATTGTAGTTATTATGGTGGTAATTTAAGATAAGTGCAATGGCATCTCCATAACGATACGCCCCTCCCAACTCAATGGACGTATTGCCCTTATAATGTGTGTACTTTGAAGGTTCAACCAGATATACTCTTAAAGATCCTCCGGCCAGTAGCTCGGTATGTGGACCTTGAAAACCGTACAACCCGAACACTGACAGCCCCATCCTCTTAATGCCTCTGAATTGTAAGGGAATTTCAGTTTTATTGTACAAGGTTACTTTTGGCTGGACTTCATAGCCTTTGAAGCCTTCCAATTCTACATTGGGCGCATTGGCGTGTACGTAAGATGCGCCAGTATGCATCATGAAATTATTATCTCCCTGCCAGAGCCAAGCCATCCCAGTTCCTACGTCCAAATAATTGCCTTTAATTTTTCCGCCCGCGAGTTCGTTAGTTGGTAAACTGCTGTCAAATTCATAGCCATCAAACTGACTGTCCCAGGTAGCTGAACCAAAATCAACGGTTTGTCTGCCAGAGCCTACCTGAACACCAACAGTGAACGTATGATGATCGGATTTAATCCCTCCCATCAACGCGAGATTGATATGACTTCTTGAAAATTTGGCACTGCCGTATCTTTCTGTAAAGACATTTGCGCCAAGCCCTAAAAAGGTTTTTCTTTCCTCTAGCGCACTGTACCTAAAAAGCGGTAAATCAAAAGATAAATTCATGGCGCGGGCTGGTTTAACCAATTTACGCCATTGTCTCGTATGTGTATTGGAGACCCGGTAATCTCCTTCCGTTAGTAGACCATTGGTGGCAGGATTATAATAAGTCAGTGCATTTTCAAATACGGTAAAGTGTGAATCCTGAGCTCCAGCAACACCAACATAAGCTATCAATATGACCATCAATAATTGCTTCATCTCACCAGGTTAATTTCGCCGACATAAGATGCCGAGCCTTCATTATTCACAAAATTGACTTCAAGTGTATAGGTATACAATCCGGGCATTGCTCTGCCTCCATTAATTTCACCATTCCAACCAAAATTCTTGTCGTTTGTACCAAACACCTCTGTTCCCCATTTGTCAAACACCCTAAAATACATGCTCTCAATGGTGTAGCCTCTTACAAATAATTCGTCATTATACCCATCTCCATTTGGGGAAAAGGCACTCGGGACAAATACGTCTTTTGGCACAATCACTTCAACAAACACTGAATCAGCATTTCTACATCCATTGTCACCTATTGCCACAAAGTAAATCCAGGTATCCTGATCGGGACCAGCCTCCGTATTTAAACATGTTGAACAATCCACTGCATCTTCAGGAATCCAAATTAGCTGAGAACTTGAACCTGAACCGTATACTTCTACCGTTTCCTGTTGGTATAAGATGCTCCCGCCACCATTGGCATCCACATAAGGTACTGTTAAGGTAGTGATGTTCATTTGGTCTGTTGAAGAACACCCTTCAGGAGTGGTTACCGTCATGGTATAGGTTTGATTGATGGTAGGGTTGACGATTGTTGGCTGGATCAGCCCGTCATTATTTAAAAAAGTATTTGGCGTCCACTGCACCGTTCCGTTGGGCACATCAGACCATGATTGAAGTACCTGAGACTCATTTTTACAGATAGTAATGTCTGGTCCCGCACTGATATTTGGATTTGGCACATAATCAATAGTGATGTTTGCAAAAATGGCACAAGCCGCTTGATCATATATATTTAACAACAGAGTTGTGTCCTTCCCGGGGTCGTAAACCAGGTTATTTCCTTGCATGTTCCCCCAAAGAATGTTGTAGCCGGGCAAACCTCCTGTTATGTCTGCAGACAATGTAATATTGTCTCCTTCACAGTAGGTATATTCAGTTAAAAAGGTGGCATCCAATCTCGGATCGGGTGGATCTAAAATCCAAAAAGTCTCTTCAAATCTAACCGTGTCTCCGCAAGGATTTACATACTCATAACTCAACACCACACTTTCTGGTCCCTCCAGGATGCCATCATCAATTGGCTCAATTACCAAATAGATCACTGAATCAGACACTCCAAAACTTATTGGAGAACTAACTCCTGTATAATCCGTTCCATTGATCGCCGTTCCTCCCAGATTAAAATCAATGTTACTGGAAGTTCCCGTTTCTGGTCTTTGAAACTCGATGAAAAAAGGTTTACACCCCTCTACGATAGACGTGTCGTTATACATGGGTTCTACCCTTGGATGAATTCCAGATGAGTACAAACCACCCGCTTTGAAAAAAATGGCACTTTCCGATCTGAAGCCACCTACATCTGCCAACATCAACTTAATGTGGTAAGTAGAGTCACAATCGACTGCACTGCTAATGGTGATGACGTTGGAATAGCCATCCATTTCCATGTCGGAGCCAGTATTCAAATTGAAAATCCCTGAGTTTAAGAAACTATCTCCGTTACAAGCACCATTCCCTTGAGCCCCTGCACTGCCTCCATTGATGGAATTGATACCAATAGGTAAACTTCCGTTAGGTGCAATAGACATTAATTCTGCATTGTTGTCGTATGGACCATTGATTCCGGGTCCGCTTATCGTTACCCCCATCACATCAGCCAAGGACGAGCAAACCATTTCAGGATATTCGTCACTGGCAAATACAAATTCCAACATCAACTCGTCACCATCCACGGTCACATCAAACTCTATCACAATTTGATCTTCATTGGAAGCTCCATTGCACAAAGCATCAATATCGGGATCAAAAATGTCTCCCAATCCATTCACCCCTGATTGTGAAACACTGTCCGACACATTGGCACCTGTCACACAATTAATATCTCCAGTGGACATAATCACACCGTAGCTCAAACCAGTCAAGCCAGCCGGATCACTGAAAGCCCCCAACTGAGTGGTCGTATTTCCTTGAAAACTGATATTCGACACCTCCACACCAGTCCCTTGAAGTACATTGGTAATTAAATTTATAGGCGCACCATTACTGACTGCAATCTGCCCCATAGCGGCATTCCCATATCCCAAAATCAACACGCACAAAAACAAGCCTAATTTCATAATCATATACAATGTATGTATTAAATCCAAGGAGTATGTGAGGCTTGACTAAGATGTTAGATAGAACTCTCGTAAAGCTAAGTTCCTTGATTTAATAGAAAACAGATAGTTTTCTATTATGTTTTGTAAATTAGAAGCAAAATTTAAAAACATGCCCAAGATTTTAATTATAGACGACGAAAGACCGATTAGAAGCACGCTGAAAGAGATTCTTGAATATGAGAAATTTGATGTAGATGAAGCAGAAGACGGTCAGTTGGGACTAGAATTAATTAATAAGAATACCTACGACATTGTTTTGTGTGATATCAAGATGCCAAAAATGGATGGCATGGAGGTTCTGGAGAAAGCCCAGGAAGCTGGTCATGAGATGCCAATTGTTATGATTTCGGGTCACGGAAACGTGGAAACAGCGGTAGAATCTTTGAAGAATGGTGCTTATGATTTCATTCAAAAACCATTGGATCTTAACCGAATTTTGGTGACCATTAGAAACGCCATGGAAAAGAAAGATTTGGTCCAGGAAACGAAAGTCTTGAAGCAAAAAGTGAACAAGGTTAAATCTTCTGACATCATTGGAGAATCAAAAGCTATTTTAGCCATCAAGGGTATGATTGAAAAAGTGGCGCCTACAGATGCCAGAGTGTTGATTACTGGCGGGAATGGTTCTGGCAAAGAACTCGTGGCTCGTCAACTCCACAAGAACAGCAACAGAAACAAATGTCCGTTTATTGAAGTGAATTGTGCAGCCATCCCTTCTGAGCTGATTGAAAGCGAATTATTTGGTCATGAGAAAGGCGCTTTTACTTCCGCTCACAAACAGAGAAAAGGAAAATTTGAACAAGCAGATGGTGGCACTATTTTTCTAGATGAAATTGGTGACATGAGTGCCTCAGCACAAGCGAAAGTATTGCGCGCATTGCAGGAAAATAAAATTACTCGTGTTGGTGGAGAAAAGGACATTAAGGTAGACGTACGCGTAGTGGCCGCAACTAACAAAAACCTCAGAGAAGAGATTGATGAAGGGCGATTTAGAGAGGATTTGTATCACAGATTGGGTGTGATTTTGATTCATGTTCCGGCTCTTAACGACCGACGAGATGATATCCCAACCCTGGCAGAACATTTCGTTGACCTAATTTCGACTGAACAAGGCATGCCTTCAGTTACTTTTACGGATAAAGGCATGAAAGCACTTCAGGAGGTGAATTGGACAGGAAACATTCGTGAGTTAAGAAACGTGGTTGAACGCCTGATGATCTTGTGTGATGAGGAAATCACTGAGAAAGACATTGAAATGTACGTGAGTCCAAAAAAGTAACCCAATTTTTGACCTTGAACCCAATTTTGGCTCCAGGGTTTTCTTCTTACCTTACAGCAGCGTCAAAACACTATGTTCAGTAAAACATAAGGTAAAGCTCTCCTTTTGAAATCGTTTGTGGTCGCAAATTTCCCCATTCTTTTTCAGTAAGTTGAAACATAAGGTTACAAAAAAAAGACCCTCATCCTCGCTTGGATTATTGGGTCTTTTACTCTCAACTACTGTACGATTAATTTCTTATGTATTCGATTGTGGTCATGCCTCATTTCCATGATATAGGTACCAGATGACCAACGTTGAACATCTACTGTTTGACTACTGATTTGATTGCCTTGCCAGACCGCTCTTCCCGAGTAATCATAGATGGTGACGTCCACTTTAATGTCTGATTGGATACTGACTTGATGTTTTGCCGGATTTGGAAAGACATTGATTGACCAATTGATCGCTTCCTGGATCCCCACACCTCCGGTAGACACTGTATAAATTCCTGACACAGCTGAACACCCATATTGATTAGTGACCTCAATCGTATAATCTCCATTCTGAAGTGGCAAATGAGTCATGCCTGTGGCCCCTGAAATTAAATTTCCATCCACATACCATTGATAGCTACTTCCTGTTACGGAAGATTCCAAAGTTCCGGCATTATCAATAATAACGGGAACGGTGGCGGCTACGTTAGGGCAAGTAGTTTGGTGCGTGATTCTATTTGACACTTGTAATGAGTCTTGAAACGAACTCATCTGTGCGCAGTCGTCCTTCAAATAGTAGCCTAACCACAGTTCCACAAAATCGAATAATACATCATGTTGATCTTGTCTTGAGATTGAAATTCCTGAAGAACTGGTAGTCTCTCCAAAATCGCAATTAAAATTACTGTTTGCAAAATAGCAATGGGCTCCACCTTTGATATTGATAAAAGTCTTGCAAGAAGCACTCGTCATATTGTAAGTTGGAATATGGTGATCTCCGGGAGGTGTGACACCATCCTGTTCTCCTGACATAATCAAAGTAGGAACGGTCACGTTCACTGCAGAATCAATGGATGAAGGGTTCGTTTCTGCTGGTGCCAAACCAATAACCGTTTCAATTAAGTTGTTGTTGGCAGCTGCTAAAAAGCTTGATCCGCCCCCCATGGAGTGTCGCATAATGGCGTTTTTTGCTTCAACGGACTGGTAGAACAACGAATTATTATCACCACCTTCACTTTGCATTGCGCCTACCAAGAATCTAAGATCCTGACCAAAATTGCTGTGATTCGGAGAAATATTACCCTCCGTTCTTGGGAACATCATGATATAGCCTTGCGGCACCAGGTGCTCCCAAATATTCTGATAAGCACTGTAAATCATAACGAATCCATGTCCAAATACGATCACTGGATGACTCCCGCCAGTCACTGGCACATCTTCTCCTGTGGTTGCCGCAGGGTAATAAATTTCTGTTTCGATCACGCGATTCCCCCTGTCGGGATCCACAAAATTAATGGTGGTGTGCCCAATATTGTATTGGGCTTTAGTAACACCTCCAATTAAACTAAGCAAAACTGTGATTATGATTGGCAAAAATTTCATACTACAAAGATTCGGTATTCACTCAATCAAAAAAAATCTCATACTTTTAGAAAAGTCAGATGGCACTTTTTATTCATCAATTAATATCAGTTACTCCTGATCCAATTCTCAATGATTGGCGGTTGTATCTATTGGATAAAAACTATCAAAAACCACTTGAATTGCTTGATATTTTGAGAGATTCTGAATTGAAATCTCCAAGCAAAAATCTCTGCACTCAGGTTTATTCTGATTCGACTGACGACACATACAAACGTTTCAAACAATTGTGCAATCAGTTGCTTAAGCACTATGATTTTGTAAGCTTAAATTACCCTTATGTGCTTCAAGGTAAATTTGAAGAGATTCAATCTTTGGTGAAGCAAAATCGGCATGAAGATGCTATTGAATTATCGAAAAACATATTTGAATGCGCTGAGAAATTGGAAGACTTTCAAACTTGTGTACAAAGTTTAAAGTTTTGTATTCAATGTCATGCCTTAAAGGAAAACAAAAAGAAAGTCCATCAATTACAAGAACAGCTGCTCACTTATTCTAGCACAGAACATACCTGGCAATCCTTACGGCACTACATCCGCTTACATTTCGATTTCAAAAACAAACAAACCTTGAGTTTTGATGAGTCTGCTTTTAAGGAACATTTGACCCATTTTGAACAATTTAAAGATGCCAGGGACAAAAAAACACAATTACTTTGCTGGTACGGAATCGTTCAGTTGCATAGCTATTATAACCATTCGGACTTTTATTCTCAGGAGGTTCATCAGTACATTAAACTGATAGAACAATATCGAAAGAATTATCCCTACCTCATCATGCCATATGAAGATGACATCCTCATCAATATGGATTATTTCAAACTGAAATATCAACTCAAAAAAGGAGATGGGTCTTTGATTTTAAAAACCTCCATGGACATTTTGAAGAAATGGGAATATGCAGTGTTCTGGAAAAATCATGTGAACCTCCCTCAAAGCGTATCCTTGAGTGTGCAGGTAAGTCATTATGCCACCAAATATTGTTTTATGTACCGAAGAGACTATCAATCTCTGGTACCAACGGATGTGTTTAACAAGATCAATGAATTGAGACATTTATGCGCCAGTCTGCTTGAAAATCATTCACAGCAAACCGATTATTTGGTCCGATTCATGAATATGAGCAATTTCCTGTCTATGCTGGATTTGTTGACAGGACAAGCAGATCTGACCAAAAAAGGACTTGAGCGTTTGGAGCAACTTTTGACCATCCATCAGCAAGTTAGTTTTCAAAAGTTGCACGATTCCCTATTTACCACTTTAACGCTAGGTTATTACACCCTTCGCGACTATGATGTGATGGCTGACGGTTTTAAGCGGTATGAAAAACTCACGCGCAATCAGAGTAAAATTCCTGAAAACGATATCACCATAAGAGGTTTTTACTACATGGGGCAGTATTTAAACACTGGTCGTGATCAATATTTGAAGAAATTTGATGGGATTCTCAGAGAATGTCAATCCAATGAATCACTTCAAAAGACGGGGCAACTACTTCAAGAGTTGCGCGATTATGAGTTAGATTAAGCTCCCAATAAGCCTTCCGCTTCAGCCAAAGCCTTCTCAATGCCATCAGGGTTTTTCCCACCTGCAGTAGCAAAGAATGCTTGTCCACCGCCACCACCTTGGATGTGTTTAGACCATTCTCGAATCAATTGACCAGCATTCCAGCCTTTTTCATTCACCAGGTTATCGGAAATCATGATGGTTAAAGTGGCTTTACCTTTGTCCTCTGCCCCAATCGCAAGGAACAAATTGTCTACTTCATTTTTTAATTGAAATGCCAGGTCTTTGACAGAGCCTGCATCCATTTGAACTTTTTCCGAGATGAAATTAACACCATTGATGGCTTTGATTTTGTTCAGCAAATCTCCCTTCACATTGCCAGCTTTATCTCGTTTTAAAGCGTCAATTTCTTTCTGAAGCTTCTTATTCTGATCCATCAAATCCTGTACAGCCTTGAGCACATCTTTTGGATTCTTCAACAATTCATTGAGTGACTCGATCTTTTTGGCATTCGCTTCCAAAACGGCAAAAGCCTTGTCAGAAGTGATGGCTTCAATTCGCCTTACGCCTGCTGCTACTGCACTCTCAGATGTAATTTTGAACAAGCCAATATCTCCTGTTGCATTCACATGAATTCCGCCACATAGTTCTACGGATGTCCCGAATTTAATGGCACGAACCACATCTCCGTATTTCTCTCCGAACAAGGCCATCGCCCCCATGTCTTTAGCCTCATCAATTAAAATCGAACGAAACTCTTCCAATTGAATATTTTCGCGAATTTTTTCGTTCACCCTCCCTTCTATTTGCACCAATTCTTCATCGGTAAGCTTTTGAAAATGAGAAAAATCGAATCTTAAATGATCAGGAGACACCAAAGATCCCTTTTGCTCTACGTGTGTTCCTATAATATCTCTCAAAGCTTCATGCAGTAAGTGCGTGGCCGAGTGATTTGCTGCAGTGTGTGTCCGACGAGTACTTTCAACAATGGCTCTGAATTTACTTTTAGGGTTTTTCGGCAATTCTTTCGCAAAATGAACAATCTGCTTATTCTCCTTTTTAGTGTCCAGAATGAGCACGCGACACTCATCATTTTCAATATAGCCTTTGTCTCCAACCTGACCACCACCTTCCGCATAAAACGGTGTCACATTAAAAACCAATTGGTAGCGTAAATTTCCTTTCACAACCACTTTTCTGTACTTGGTGATATATACGTTGGCTTCTGTATGATCGTAACCAATAAACTCTTCTACATCATCTTCCATCAACTCAACCCAATCATCTGCCTCAATATTGGATGCCTGACGAGAACGGTCTTTTTGATTCTGAAGTGCTTGTTCGAATGCCGCTTTATCTACCTCCAAACCATAGTCTTTTGCTATCAGTTGAGTTAAATCTAGTGGGAATCCATAGGTATCGTATAGTTCAAAGGCATCTTCTCCTTTAAGTAAAGTTTCTTTAGCGTTATTGAGTTTAATACACAGTTGATCTATCTTCTTCAGGCCCTGCTCCAAGGTTCTGAAGAAAGATTGCTCCTCCTCTCTGATGACTTTTTCCACCAGTCCGCGTTGTGCTTTGATCTCCGGAAAGAAAGCCCCCATCTGTTTCACTAAAACTTCAACTAATTGGTAAATGAATGGTTCCTTTAAGTTCAATGTTTGGTAACCATAGCGCACCGCTCTTCTCAATATTCTTCTGATCACATAACCGGCTCCTGTATTGGAAGGCAATTGTCCATCTGTGATTGAGAATGAAATGGCTCTTACGTGGTCGGAAATGACACGCATAGCAACATTGATTTCATGCTGACGTTTGCTCTTTTCATCTTCAGGTTTATACTCCAGTCCAGAGATTGATTCCAATTTTTCAATCAAAGGAGAAAATACGTCTGTATCGTAGTTCGAAGATTTCTTCTGAAGCACTGCTGCCAATCTTTCAAATCCCATTCCAGTATCCACATGAGTATCTGGTAATGGCTTCAGGGACTTATCTGCCATTCTGTTGAATTGCATAAACACCAAGTTCCACACTTCAATGACTTGTGGATGATCCTGATTAACCAATGATTTTCCGGATATTTTGTTTTTCTCTTCATCTGACCTCAAATCAACATGAATCTCGGAACAGGGGCCACATGGACCAGTGTCTCCCATTTCCCAGAAGTTGTCTTTCTTATCGCATAACAAAATTCTGTCTTCAGCTATGTACTTTTTCCAGATATCAATGGCTTCCTGATCAACTTCCAAACCATCTGCTTTATCTCCCTCAAAAACAGTTACGTACAAATCATCCTTTGAGATATTATAAACCTCTGTTAACAACTCCCATGCCCATTGAATGGCGGCTTCTTTGAAATAATCTCCAAAAGACCAGTTGCCAAGCATCTCGAACATGGTGTGGTGATAGGTGTCCACCCCAACTTCTTCCAAATCGTTGTGCTTACCAGACACACGCAGACATTTCTGAGAGTTTGCGACCCTTGGAAACTTTACCGCCCCATGCCCTAGAAAAATATCCTTGAACTGGTTCATACCTGCATTTATAAACATCAAGGTTGGATCATCCTTCACCACCATTGGTGCTGAGGCCACAATCTCATGATCTTTGGACTTAAAATAGTCCATGAATTTTTGTCTTATTTCTGCAGAAGTCATCCTGTGTGTCTTGTTAAGAGTTGTTAAATCTTTTCTTTCCAAAGCTATTGCGATCCGGAAAAGCTTGCAAATTTAGGTCTTTTCCGTAAATTTGTCTCCCCTGAAACGGGAGAAAATGCGATTGATTTGTCAAAAATCAAGTATAAATATAACCCCGAGACCCTCAGTTACGAAGAGGCAAAACTTAGCACCCGAGATAAGATTTGGAGAATCACGTTGGTTGTACTTCCTGCTATATTATTAATGGTTGCGGGAGGCGCCATAGCCTTGAGTACTTTTTCAACACCTAAAGAAAAAGAGCAAGCAACACAAATTGAGGACCTCAAACGCACCAACGAGCAGTTAACGTCTTCTAAAATTCAAGGCGATCTAGATCAAATCGTTGAAGTGCTGAGTCACTTGCAAGAGCGCGACAAGAATTTACTGCGCGTGACTTATGGGATGGACGAATATCCTGAGCATTTGAGGACATTGGGCGTTGGTGGAAATGATCGATTCAAAGATTACTCAGGTTTTTCAACTGATGAAATTGTTCGTGACATAGCCATTCGAATAGATTCCATCAAGCGTGCACTTTACGTTCAATCTAAGTCGTATGATGAAATTGAAGATTTGGCAAAATCTAAACGAGATATGATGATGGCCATTCCGTCTATTCAGCCGGTAGCGAATAAGGACTTGACTCGAATTGCTTCTGGTTTTGGTATGAGAATGCACCCGGTTTACCACATTCCTAAAATGCATACAGGGATTGACATGACGGCACCAACTGGTACAGATATTTACGCCTCAGGCAATGGGGTTGTGGAAAAAGTTGACTGGATGGGAGGCTATGGCAAAATTGTGATTGTTGATCATGGTTTTGGATACAAAACTTACTATGCCCACTGTCATGAATTCAAAGTAAAAGAAGGTCAGGTAGTGAAACGTGGAGAGGTGATTGCCACCGTTGGCAATACAGGTGTATCAACAGGGTCTCACTTGCACTATGAGGTGAGAAAAAAGATAAAAGATCCGGCTACTGGCAGGTTCTATTATAAGCCAGTAGATCCGGTGCATTACTTCTTCAACGATTTGACACCCGAAGAATACGAGCGTGTGATTGAAATTGCATCTAAGGCCACTTACTCATTGAGCTAGACATCTTAAAACCAAATTCTTAATAAATATTCCTGATCAAGTGGTAATTGTGCGGTTGGATTCGTATTTTCATGGCATAAAAGTTTGACATGCCCTATAAAGAACGTCCCACCCAGAAATTATACTACTCCATTGGAGAGGTTGCAGGCATGTTTGACGTAAAAACCTCACTCATTCGTTTTTGGGAAAAGGAGTTCGACATCATCAAGCCAAAGAAAAACGCGAAGGGAAATCGCATGTTTACAAATAAGGACATTGAGAACTTCAAAGTGATCTTTCATTTAGTTAAGGAACGTGGATTTACTTTGGAAGGTGCCAAAATGAAGCTAAAGGGTAATCCTGATGATGTGAGCAAGACCACTGAAGCCATTGAGAAATTGGAGAAAATCAAGGCATATTTACTGGAATTAAAAAAAGCATTGTAGTTACTGTACAGTATCGTCACACATCCCATTGTAGTTCGCGCTTTTAGCGCGCCATCATCATAAATTTTCTAGCTCGCAGTCTGTTACAGGCATAAGCAAGTCATTCTTGGTAAAAGCATTCGGTAAGTCCAGCCAAAAAGTATTGAGCAGCATTTATGGAATTTCCATTCATCCCGGTCTTTATGCAAAAAGAGAATTATGAAAACAAGACTACTAAGTGTCTTATCGGTACTTATTTTGGGACCTGTTTTGAGTTTGGCTCAACCTAAAGATTACCCTTATTTAACAACAACCTCTTCCAAAGAAGTGGGTGGGTACAGTGATCTGAAAGTGTACAAAAACACATATGTATTGTGCTCCGGATCAAAAAAATTGAGCGTATATGATATCAGAACCGGGAATTTTGTGAAGACCATAGAATTTCCAGGAAACTTTAAGGGAAAAAGCTACATAGATGCGTGGTTCAGTCCAAATGGAGATTACGTTGCAGGTACATCTCAACACTACAAAAACGCCAATAGGTCCGGTTTTCATTTTCATGACGTGGCCACGGGAAAAACTCAATCCTATGAAATGCCTCAATACAGGCAAATTTCTGAGGCCGGATTTGCTCACAATAGCAAGCAAATGTTTTTGATTTATAGCGATCGGGCTGATAATGCCGGAAAGAATAAAGTTCAGGACAACAAACTTGTTATCTATGATCCAATAAGCAAAGCTGAGAAAGAACTGTACAACAAACAGGTGATCAACAATACAGGTTATGCAGGTATTCCTGTTCATGCTCAATTCTCTAACGACGACACAAAAATCTATGTATATATCAATGAAGATGGATTGAGAAGTCGATTTAACATATATCAGGTGGCTGATGGAAAGCTACTCTTTTCTAAAGTTTACAATTATGCTTTTCACTTTTTTGAAGACGACAAGTTTTTATACTTATCGGGCAATGATGAAGTAAAAAGTCATGTCCCTTCTGTTACTACTAAACATGATAAAAACACCATGAAACAACTTGCCAAATGGGACTTTAAACTAGAAACTTTATCACCGGAAGGTTTCGGACTGAGTTGGGATACTCAACAAAAAAAACTTGTAAAAGTTGATTTAAGAGGCCATAAAGAAGATTTCATGGAGGTAGACCTTTCAAAAATACATCCTCTATATGCAACATTTTCTCAAGACATGAATTATCTGGTATTTCCAGCTGAGTCTGATAATAAAAGAGACGTCAACGGTAAAAGAACCATCAATGAAATAGGCTTGTATATATACAGAAAAACAGAGGGAGAAGCTCCTATCAGTACAGTATCTTCTCCGGTAAAAAAATGGCACACCTATCAAGGCACCCAATTCGATTTCAGTCTGGATTTTCCAACGCAGCCAAAAGTAGAATTAAGCAAAAACTCCAAGGGCAGCAAGGTTACTAAGCTTCAGGCAGCAGATAACAACTATGCCTACAATGCTGTGGTTACAGAGGTATCTAAAACTGTGAAACCCTATAAGTATGAGGAGATCGCCAAGAATACAGTGTTACAATTCATTAAAAATGGCGACTACAAAGTTGTATCCAATAAAAGTTATGCCTATGGCGATTATAAAGGCGTTGAGTACCATTTAGAAAAGGGCAATATTCACTATAAATATCACTGTATTGGTGTAGATGGCGCACTGTATTCTCTCATTTTCGTTTATGCCTCAGAGAACGCAGCGCTAGAGAACCAATACTTTGGCTCTTTTAAACCTCATCTAAAAGAGGACTCTTTAATGGAATCCTGGACAACTTATACTTCCAAATTGCATGGATATACGGTAATATTTCCAAAAACACCTGACATAAAAAGCAAGAAAACTTCTGATAACAGGTCGTCTACAACTGTTATGAGCAAAGACAATGGTGAAATTTACATGGTACTATCTACGCAGCACAAAAAGGGGATTAAAACGTCTCAGTATCAAAAAATGGCGGAGGACACGGCTGAATCTTTTGCTAAAAAAACGGGTGGTACCCTTTCGAATAAGCAAGTGCGCAAACAAAAAGTAAGCTATCAGATTAAGAAAGGAAATATGACTTATCTCTATCAATGTCATGTTGAGAAAGGGCAGACTCATCAGTTATTCTACATATGGGAAAAAGCCTACAACACAGAAAAAACAAATGCCTTTTTCAATTCCTTTAAAAGCTTGTAAATAGAACTTATTGAATCAACCGAGCTCAAAATAACTCGAGAGCTGAAATTGGTGTTGTTGCTTAGTGAATTTTATTTGGCACAAGGTAATTGCTTACATAATCCTCCACACCTTCTTCAAGTGTATGGAATGGTTTATCATAGCCTATAGATCTTAATTTAGCCATGTTCGCCTCCGTAAAATACTGATACTTGTCTCGAATGTCTTCCGGTGTATCTATGAATGAGATATTTTCTTCTTTTCCAAGCGCTTTAAACGTATTCTTAGTTAAATCCAGGAAGGTTCTTGCTTCACCTGTTCCCAAGTTATAGATTCCGGAATCTTTTCTATGGTGCATCAGGAAGTACATGACCTCAGCCACATCTTTCACATATACAAAATCTCTTAGTTGCTCTCCATCTTTGTACTCAGGATTGTGGGAACGAAACAGCTTCATACCACCGGTCGCCTTAATTTGATTAAATGCATGAAAAATGACAGATGCCATCCGGCCCTTATGGTATTCATTGGGACCGTATATATTAAAGAATTTCAATCCAGCCCAAAAATAGGGCTGCCTTTCTTGTTGAAGTGCCCATTTGTCAAAATCATTTTTTGATTCACCATAGGGATTAAGAGGCTTCAATTTATCCACTACGTCATGATTGTCTTCATAACCGTGCTCTCCCAAACCGTATGTAGCCGCAGAAGACGCATACACCAACGGCAGTCCAAATTCAACACAGATATTCCATACCTCTTTTGAGTAATTTAGATTGAGCTTATTGAATATTTCTACATCAAACTCAGTGGTGTCAGTTCTCGCTCCCAGATGGAAAACAAATTGAACCAGACGTTGATTCTCTTTCAACCATTCGGGGAAAGCTTCACGGTCGACCAAACAGCGGTATTTTTTTTGATCGTAATTTCTGGCTTTTTCAGTCTTGGAAAAATCATCTACCAGAACCAAATCGTAAAAACGCTCTTCATTCAATTTTGTCACTAAAACACTTGGAATAAATCCAGCTGCACCTGTAATTACTATCATTTTTACTGTGTTTCTGCCAAATTGACATTTTTTATCAATTGGCAGTGAATTTGTTTATTGATTTTCCAAAGGTAGCTAATTGAATCGTTAGTATATTTGTTGAGATGGGAAGAATTGTACACATAACCAGAAGAGAGCGATTTAGTGCGGCGCACAAGTTGTGGCGCAACGACTGGAGTGATGATCAAAATTTTGACACTTTTGGGAAGTGTGCAAATCCGAATTGGCACGGACACAATTACGAGTTATTTGTAACGGTGAAAGGACCAGTTAATCCGGAAACAGGGTTCGTGGCAGATTTGAAAGAAATAGGAGATCTGTTAAAGTCTAAAGTGATCAGTAAATTGGATCATAAAAACGTGAACCTGGATGTTCCGTTTATGGCAGGCAAACTAACCAGTACGGAGAACATTGCCCTAGCCATTTGGGATGAAATTGTCTCTGACATGAACGGTTTGGGTTGTACCTTGCACTGTATTAAAATAGTAGAAACTGAAAATAATTATATTGAGTATTATGGAGATTAAGTTGTTATTGAGCTTCACAGAGGTCCATATTTTCCCCATGCTCATCGCTGGTGTTTTTATGCTTATTAGCATGTACATTGGGAATAAGTTAAGGAGTAAATTCAAGAAATATTCGGAGACACCGTTGGTTTCGGGAATGACAGGACGAGAAGTGGCTCAGAAAATGTTGGATGATCATGGTTTGAATGATGTGCAGGTGATTTGTGTGGAGGGCGAATTGACCGACCATTACAATCCTATGAAAAAGACGGTGAATTTGAGCCGTGCGGTACACGATGGTGCCAATGCTGCTGCAACTGCGGTAGCTGCTCACGAATGCGGACATGCTGTTCAGCACGCAACAGCCTATAGCATGTTAAAGTTCAGATCGGCCATGGTGCCCATCACTAATATTGTAAGCTCTTTAATGCCTATGTTGATGATGGGGGTAGCCATTGGGAGTTCATTCTTGTATGCATCCTATCCGCTTACAGAAGTTCTTTACATCATTATTGCAATGAATGCTGTGGTGGCTTTATTTGCATTGATTACATTGCCTGTAGAATTTGACGCAAGTAAGCGCGCGTTGGCATGGATTCAGAAAGAAGGTGTGGTTACATCCTCTGAATATGCCATGTCTAAAGACGCTTTAAAATGGGCAGCCATGACTTATGTGGTTGCTGCTCTGGCAGCTGTTGCTCAGTTACTTTATTGGGTAATGATGTTGTTGGGAAGTGATGATTAATATTGATTAAAAATTAAAAACTAGAATTATGAGTTTATTTGGAAATAGAAAAAGTTCGAATCCCATGTGGAGAGATGACGTCATTGACGGATTAAGTGGTGACAGAGCTGAAAGAATGACAGTTCAAGGTACCGTTAATAAAACCTTGATTTTACTAGCTATAACGGTTGTAACTGCTTTAGTAAGTTGGCAGCATGTATTAGGGCTGGGAAATCCCAAATTTGTTTTGGGAGGACTCGCTATAGGTGGGTTTATTATTGCAATGGTAACTATGAGAAAACCTCACATTGCCCATATTACTGCTCCTATTTATGCGGTTATTGAAGGATTATTTGTAGGGGCCGTATCTGCGGTATTTGCATATCTTTTTGAAGGCATCATTTTTCAGGCTATTTCACTGACTTTTGGAGTCCTTTTTCTCATGTTGTTCGTTTATAGATCTGGATTAATTAAAGTTACTCAGAGATTTAAAATGATCATGTTTTCAGCGATAGGTGCTGTTGCACTATTTTACCTGGCAACATGGATTTTTGGTGATAGTGAGGCGCTGTCATTCAGACGTGAGGGAGGTCCTTTGGCTATAGGCATAAGTCTTGTCATTGTTGTTATTGCAGCACTTAGCTTTTTACTTGATTTTGACATGATTGAGAAAAATGTTCAGCAAGGCGCCCCCAAAAATATGGAATGGGTAGGTGGCATGGCTTTGCTCATTACTATAGTTTGGCTCTATCTTGAATTACTGAGACTTCTGTCCTATCTTCAGGACTAAACTTTAATTGATATTTATCGAGCCTTACTCTTAGCTGAGTAGGGCTTTATTTTTAATAAACAAATAACATGAAAGCATACGTATTTCCCGGACAGGGATCGCAATTCTCAGGAATGGGAAAAGATTTATATGAGCACTCTGCTGAGGCAAAGCAGCTCTTTGAAAAAGCCAATGAAATTCTTGGTTTCGACATCAGTAAAATTATGTTTGAGGGAGAAGCAGAGGAACTCAAGCAAACTAAAGTAACCCAACCTGCTATTTTCCTGCACTCGGTTATTTTGGCTAAGGTTTTGGGCGGTGATTTTAAACCAGATATGGTCGCCGGACATTCACTTGGGGAATTTTCTGCTCTGGTAGCGAATCAAACATTGAATTTTGAAGACGCCTTGTCTTTGGTTTCTCAACGTGCGCTTGCCATG
Source organism: Bacteroidia bacterium (assembly GCA_030433115.1). Taxonomy (GTDB): domain Bacteria; phylum Bacteroidota; class Bacteroidia; order Flavobacteriales_D; family JAUILH01; genus JAUILH01. The sequence goes on from JAUILH010000045.1 coordinate 27,101, forward strand.
CAGGCAGCTTGTGAAGCAGAACCATCTACCATGGCAGCTATACTTGGGTTAGAAGATGCTTTGGTTGAAAAAGTGTGTGGAGAGACGGATGGCATTGTGGTAGCCGCAAACTACAACTGTCCGGGACAATTGGTGATTTCGGGAGCCATTCCTGCTGTTGAGGCAGCTTGCGAAAGCTTGAAGGAGGCCGGCGCCAAACGTGCATTGATGTTGCCCGTTGGAGGTGCCTTCCATTCACCCTTGATGGCTCCGGCAAAAGACAAGTTGGAAGCTGCCATTAACTCTACACAGTTTAATGCACCAGTATGTCCGGTATACCAAAACGTGACGGCGAGTGCGGTGACTGATCCGGAAGAGATTAAACAAAATCTCATTGAACAACTGACCGCTCCGGTAAGATGGACTCAAACCATGCATCAGATGATTGCTGACGGTGCAAGCTCCGTAACAGAAGTAGGGCCTGGAAAGGTATTACAAGGTTTGTTCAAAAAAGTGGACAGACAATTTGAGACTTCTAGTGCAAGTATAGAACAGGAAGCTTAAAAGATGCTATTAGTATTTAATTAAGCACTGTTCTAGAATTTAGTCGCTAAACAAGGTCATTTCGAGCATAGCCGAGAATTGAAAATCAGCGGAGCTAAATCTCGCTATATCAAGAAAATAGATTTCTCCGCGTTGGTCGAAATGACTATCAAGAACTAAAACAATCAAATTCTAGAACAG
>JAUILH010000206.1 GCA_030433115.1 Bacteroidia bacterium
GACGTTTTTTCTTTTTCTTAGGTTGTTTTTCAACGGATGCAGGTGGCAATTCAACATTCTCTGCTTGAGGAGCTACATGATCCATGGGTTTAATGCCTTTGGAAGCAGCTGAAGTAGATTCAACAGGAGGAATTACGGCTGTCTTAGTGTCTTTTTTGTCTTTCTTCTGCTTGTCATTATTAGCTTCAGAGTTTTTGGAGATTTCTTCTTTAGTCTCGTTTAAAACCTCTGGAGTAGCGGCGTCTTTCGACTTAAGTGTGTTTTTAGGTATGTCTGTCTTCGCCTCTTTCTGCGTGTCAGCTTGTTTTGTAGCACTTGCCGCAATTTCCTTTGCCAAAGCAGCTTCTTTACTTAAATCCGGTACATCTGGTTCAGGATCCTCTTCTGTTGTGATATCTGTATCTTTTGAAGCAGCTTTATTGGCCTCAGCCTTCTTTCTCGCTTTTTCAGCTTGTTTCTGTTTTTCCTTCTCTAATTTGTCAGCAGCCTTTTTCTCCTTTTCAGCTTTCTTATCGGCTTTAGCCTTTTCTTCAGCAGCTTTTTTGTCTGCCTCAGCTTTTGCTTTCTTTTCGGCGTCCAGTTTTTCTTTTTCTTCAGCAGCTTTTTTGCCTGCCTCAGCTTTTGTTTCCTTTTCGGCGTCTAGTTTTTCTTTCTCTTCGGCAGCTTTTTTGTCCGCCTCAGCTTTTTCTTTCTCTTCGGCCGCCTTCTTATCTGCTCCAGCCTTTTCTTCGGCTGTATCAGCATGAGCTATTGGTGTTTGAGATGGCGCACCATCTCTGTATTGATTGAATTGAATTTCACCTTTGCCATCTTTGAAAAAAGCGCCTAGCCCTTCAATGCTATAAGGTTCTCCGGTATCTAGGTCCCCCATGATTTTGTAAGCATATTCGTCTACTTTTTTTTGAGCGTCATCTTTATCAATGCCCTCTGCCTTAGCCACATGTCCAACAAGCAGTCCGTCATTAAACTTCAGGTGTTCATTAAACATAATGATGCCTTTCCCACTCACTGTGACCAGAAGAGCACCAAATTTTGGAATGATGACCGTATCGTTGCTTGATATGAGTTCTTTAATATACTTATCCATGGTTTTTAATTGTGCGTCTAATTTAATAATAAAAGGTTGCTATTGGCAGGCACTTTCCCTTAAATTTGTAGTATATTCATATACTGAAACAGCTTAAAGGCAATATGGAAACACACAGATTAAGTACCGAGGAGAAGGCATTGAGAATTAATCTTGACGGAACTATATATGGTAGTTTTAACGAGATTGGGGCAGGACAAGAGGTGGCGGCAAATTTCTTCAGAGCCGGAGGAAGTTCCGGTACCATAGCGTCTTCAAGGTCGGCCTACGATATGAAAGTGAGTGATACGATCTATGGAGAATGTAAAAGATATGTCTGTGAAGATCGACTCAACACTATGTTAGATGTAGAGTTTGAAGCACTCAAGGAAGTATTACCGGAAAGAAAAGAAAATAGTCGGTTTTTTGCCTTTTGCAATACAGTTGAAGCATTGAATTATCATAAAACCAATCAAGGTCAGGGATGGATTGGTCTGAGATTTCAGCTGACTCCGGACAGCGAGCCAAACGACATTGTGATGCATGTTAAAATGAACGATACACGCAATGCCTGGCAGCAAGAGGCCATTGGGATTTTAGGGGTGAACTTAATGTATGCAGCTTATTATCTGATCAATGAGGATTTAGATACTTTTTTGAACGCTTTATGTGATCGCTTAAATCGTGAAAGAATTGAGATAGACATGATGCGGATGTCTGGTCCGGAATTAGGACACGTAGACAATCGCTTGATTGCTCTTAGGTTGGTTAAGAATGGGATGACTGATGCAACTATGTTCGATCCAGAGGGGAAAGTTTTACAACCTTCATCGGCCCTGTACAAGAAAAATGTTCTGTTGTTAAGAGGGCGTTTTCATCCACCAACCAAGGTGAATTTCGACATGCTTCATTGTGGCATAAGACAGTTTGAGAAGGAACATGATGTAGATTCGGAGAAGATCACAACCCTGTTTGAGTTGACCTTAAAAGATTTGAAATCTGACGGGGATATAGATGACCAGAATTTCCTGGATCGTGCTCAACTATTGGGGAATCTCGGACAAACTGTGCTCATTTCTAATTATGTGAAATACTACAAGGTCGTTGAATACTTGTCTCAACTTACCAGAAAACAAAAGATTGGGGTGATCCTGGGAATCTACAGTTTGGAAACCATTTTTGATAAGTCGTACTACAGAAATTTGCCTGGCGGAATTTTACAAGCCTTCGGAATGGGATTTGGAGGAAACGCCAAATTGTATGTGTATCCGGCAATTAAAATCGGAGACGAGAAAAACAGCATCCTCACTTGTGATAATTTGGAAGTAACGCCCAAAATGCAAGGTTTGTATGACCATATGAGACTCAATAACCGAATGGATGGTATTGAAGGTGCGGACGAAAGCCTGTTGCATATTTATTCTGATAAAGTCATCGACATGATCAGAAAGGGAGAAGATGGCTGGGAAGATATGGTGCCGCCAATTGTATCTAATTCAATAAAACACCACGAGTTGTTTGGGTATAAAGCAACAGTGGAGGAAGCCTAGATAATCGTCTAAAGTATTTTTTAGCCCGACCGTAAAGCTTATTCCTTAACGAATCGTTCGATATGCTTGCCATTCAATCGAATTAAATAAACACCTGAAGGTAAATTCGATACATCAATAGATTGTGAAGTAGGCGCATCAATTTTCTTTACCACTTTGCCTTGCACGTCATGAATGATCATGTTTTTCACTTGAACAGTTGAGCTAATAATTAATTGGTTGTTCACAGGATTCGGGAAAATCTTGAAGATTTTATTCAATGAAGGTGGGGTTTCAAGCGTGGAAGTCCAGTCCCCTGCATAAATACCATCCGGTGTAGCGGTATAGTTCACCTGCTCATGGGGCGTACTGCTGCTCACTGTTACAAAATGATAGCTGGTATGAATCAAGCCAGGTACATCTGCCATCACTCTGTAGGTACCATTGGGAATGTTGTTCATCTGGTAAAAACCAAACTCATTTGTTTCTGCATGCGCCACTAACTGATCCGTAGCATTGTCAATGAGGTACATCCAATAGCCCTTCATAGGTTCTTCATTGCTTCTAAAAACCCCTAAACCATTCATATATCCGGAAATAACACCAATACCAACCGGATTTGTTGTAGGTGCTAATTCAATATCGCCATTTAACATACTGTCACAAGTAGAATAAATGATCTGGCCATAATTCCAGTAGTAAGATCCCATATGATAGCTTGGTAAATATCCTGGAATAGTAGTAGTATCAATGGCTGCTTTGGTCATGAATTGATGGTGAGACAGACCTAAGAAGTCATAGTCTCCAGATGCATTTGTGAGTGTTGAATCAAGCAAAGTCATGCCAGATTCATCAATGTCGTATTCATATAGGTATACCTTTACATTGCTAAAAGAATTCGTGCCGTTGCTAACGTTTCCACTAATATCAATTGCGCTTAAACCACAATTATAAATGAGCAATTGAATTTCCCTTGTAGTAATTCCAATCAGATTGCCATTTCTGTATTCTCTAACTTCAACAGCTGTTTGATAGGCGCCAAGAGAAGCTCCATTAATACACACATTACCATTGGCTGAGTTGAAAGTGGAATTACCAATACCAAAGGGTTGAGTAGCAGAGTAACCTGGTTGAAACGGAATATTGGTAGTTTGACCTCCTCTTGGACTTACAAGATTGTAAACCAGTGAATCACCATCAATATCGAAAGCTGTATTGTTCACACAAAAATCATTTTGATTGCACATGTATGTCAATGGTTGATGCATGAAAATAGGGGATGAGTTAGGTCCGGTGCTGTTGTCAAGATAGGTACCAATATGAAGGTCATGAGTACTTGGATTCTGGATATTGACTGCCGCACTGTTTCTGCAGCAACTAGACCATGAAATGTACCAATCATTGCATGCCGGAAGGGTCAGTAAACCCGAATATATCAGGGCTTTGGCACCGTAAGCAGATCCTCTGTTGCACATGGTTGTTTGAACTGTGCATTGAGGATCAATGTCCACGGTACCAATGATTGGTAGGGCAGAGGTAAAGCTGTTACAAGAAGATGTTGCATTTACTGGTGCAGATGATACTACCGGAAGGGCGTTACAATCAACAAACAAGGTCAATGTTACAAGATAATCGTCACCGGATACATGTACATAGGTAATGTCTCCGGCAAATTCATGAGAGGAGAAACTAAATGCTGAGAACAGACTCATCAATGAGGCAAGAAGTAGTTTTTTCATAGTAGTAAGCTTAATGCAAATTAGACTTAAGAAGTGTTTAAATGGTTGCTTCTGTGAAAAAAGTGTTGCATTAGTAGAGTAGGGACGGGTGCAAAACAAAAAAGAGCCGCCTGGTAGAGCGACTCTTCGTGCAAGGATAAAGCATTCTAAGTTCTAACTTAGGAGGGTAAAGACTAGTATGCCGTAAAAAGTAATCGTTGTCCAAAAGATAAATTCTTGATATGATTTCGTTCTCATAATAACTGGTTTTGTGTTGTCTCTTTGGTAAAGTAGATCTCCTTTTCAATCAGACAACGGGTTAAACATTCTTTCTTTTTCCCGTCTGTTTCTACTATAATAAACGATGAATACGCTAGGAAAGTTGTATGCAGGCATACCTATTTGATCAACGGAACCATTTCATTGATTAAACGGTATCGATCACTGATTAAAAGTAAAACATACTATTTTGATAGCAAAACTATCAATTGTAGCACAAAGAAATGGCTTTATTAACTCCAATAAAGGAGAACACTCGGGTTGTGAC
>JAUILH010000046.1 GCA_030433115.1 Bacteroidia bacterium
TAATGTCGATTCCAGTAGGACAAACCTTCACACATTGGAAACAATCTATACAGTCACCTTTGCCAGCAGCTTCCCGGTCCTCGTTCTTCTTAAATTTAGCACGACTTTCACCTCTTGAATAGTCATAGGTAATGACCATAGAGTTCCTGTCGAGCAATACACTTTGGAGTCGCCCGTAAGGACAAACTGTTGTACAAACCTGCTCGCGCATAAATGCAAACACACCATAGAATGCAAATGAGAATACAATGATGGAAATGAGTCCACCCACATGCTCTCTGGGCGGATCTGTGATGATTTCAATGAGTTCATCAAGTCCAATTATATAAGCTAAAAAGGTATTGGCCACGTAAAATGAGATGGCAAAAAAGATAACATGTTTCAGTGATTTTTTCCAGATTTTAGTGCCATCCCAGGGACCTTTATTCAGTTTTTTCTGGTGGGCGGAATCCCCTTCAATCATATATTCAATCCGTCGGAAAAGGAGTTCCAGAAAGATGGTTTGAGGACATACCCATCCACAAAACAATCGACCAAACACCAGGGTGAACAAAACAATCCCAATCACCCCCGTGAGCATCATCAAAGCAAAGAGATAGAAGTCTTGCGGAAAGAAAATCTGTCCAAAAATGCTGAACTTTCTCTCAATGACATTGAACATGAACAGTGGATTACCGCCAATCTTAATAAAAGGGGCAATGAATAAGATTGCCATTAAGGTATAGCCAACTATTTTCCGTCTGTTAAACCATTTGCCCTTCGGCTTTTTAGGATATAACCAGATTCTTTTGCCACTTTTATCTACAGTGGCAATTTTATCTCTGTAGTTATCCGGACCCTGGTCTGTTTGCATGTCTATTCTAATATGGTCGTGTCATTAATGACATGGCTAGTATCGCTTGGCACGTCATCAATAATTGGTTCTTCCGGTGCAGCGTCAGGAGTATCATCATCTCCTTCGTTATTGGCATCATCGGTCATTAATACAGCGTGGTCTTCTGGCGCTTTACCGCCATCTTCAGGCCCAATGTATTCATCCAAAGACAATACATAAGATGCAATCAATTGGATTTGCTTTGGATTATAGGTGCTGTTCCATGGCTGCATACCATTGTTTCCACCGTTAGAGATGGTATTAAACACATCACCAATTTGGTTCCCGTAAATCCAGTAATCATCCGTTAAGTTGGCACCTGTACCTCCCTGACCTTTGTCTCCATGGCAAGTCACACATTCTCTGCTGAACAATTGTTTACCCTTAGAAATAGATTCAGGATCAGTCAGTAACTCTGCCGTTTCAGCAGTGATGTTCATCGCATTGGCATCCAGGTATTTTTGGATTTCTTCCTTAGCTCTGGCTTGCTCCTTATGATAAGCTTCATACTGCAAGTCTCCTGTTTTGAATACATGGAAGTGCATGATAAATACTACACCAAACACTATGGTGAGGTAGAACATCCACAGCCACCATGGAGGTAGAACATTGTCTAGCTCCTGGATGCCATCGTATTCGTGATCCATCAGGATGTCTTTTTCCTTCTCGATAGGCACCACATTGGTGATGGCTTTTCCAAAAGTGATCTTGCGTTTTCTGAAGAATCTGTATCTCTTGTTTTCAATTCCGATTGCTTCAAGAATTTGAACAAGCACACTCTTTAAATATAACACCACACCCAATAAAATCAGGTTGATGGTAATAGCGATCCACACGTGTCCATTGGTGAATTTAAAGAAGGTCTCATTGGGTTCTGGTGGTTCACCGGGCAACTGAGAGAACCCAATTGTAGGCAATAAAATGATGAGGATAGTTAGAATCTTTTTGCCTACATCATTGCCTTTGGACTTATTGTATCGCTCGGCAATTTTTTGCTTGTAAATGTCACTTTGAACAGTAGACCTGATAGATGTGGCTAAAGTGAGTACCATGATAATTAGTACAATGGTGATAATAGTGGACACCCCTATGATCTTCATATTCTGTTCATAGTTGGGAATGGTTTTTACTTCTTCAACTTCACCATTTTCTCCTGCAGGTGCAGCACCTCCGCCACCACTTTTTGAAGCCTTCTTCTCCACAAAATTATCTGCATAGTCCAATACCGCATCAATCTCTTCATTGGTCAAATCGATGGGATTCATTTCTCCGGGGAAAGTATTTGGAAGTTCAGACACATAGGGATCTCCCATTTCTGCCGCTGCTTTCCAATTTCTTACCCACTCGTAGATTAAATCGGTATTTTCCGTGTTCTCAGCCCATTTTTTTCTAATGTCTCTTAAGGCCGGACCAACCCCTTTTTTGTCGGGATGGTGACAAGCTTTACATTTGTCATTAAATAAGCTTTCGCCGTCTTGGGCTTCAGCGGAAAACGAATTACCAATGAAGAAAATACCAAGGGCTATATATAAGAGCTGTCTCAACTTCATTTCTTTAAATTTTCTGTGTTATTATCAATTGGATACTGGCTAACTTCTTCAATTAGGCTTTTATCAGTTTTATATACATAGCGCACCAGGTAGATGAAGAACACTACGAAAATGATGAGTGAAATGATCGGGAAAATCTCAATTCCATCAACTGTGGCCATATGGTTTTTAATGAATTTCAGCATAATTATTGTTTTGTAGTTGTCGTATCACCTAATTCTAATTGTCTCATTTTGTCAAGGTCTGTAGCCTCACCATTAATGTCAGCACCTAGTCTCTGTAAGTAGGCAATAATGGCAACGACTTCTTTCTTGCTCAGTGCTTCAATATCGGCTTCAGTGTATTCAGCACCAATCTCACCTTGATAGATTTCTCTGGCCACATACCTTGCTTGTAGCTCAAGGTCTGCCTCAGCTTGATCTTCATAATCCTCTGGGTAAGGAACCCCAAGCTTTCTCAGAACAGTAATTTTTCGTTTGATTTTACTGTAATTGAGCTCATCCTCAATAAAATGTTTATAGTTAGGCATAATGGATTCGTCAGTAAAACGTCTGGCATCTAAGAAATGCTTGTAGTGCCAGTTGGCGTTTTTGTACTGTTTATTTCCTCGCCCTTCTCGAGCCAAATCCGGACCGGTACGCTTAGATCCCCATTGGAACGGATGGTCGTATACAAATTCACCTGCTTTAGAGTACTCACCATAACGTTCGGTCTCAAACCTAAGTGGACGAACCATTTGGGAGTGACAGTTGTAACAGCCTTCTCGGATATATAAATCCCGACCTTCCTGCTCAAGTGGCGTAATTGGTTTCACAGATTCCATTTTAGGAATGTTGCTTTCCACCAGTATGGTTGGCAGTATTTCCATGAGTCCTCCTACGGATATCACAACCAGACTCAGTATGAGCATTTTGATTGGACGTCTTTCAATGTTTCTGTGCCAGCTTTCACCTTTTTCAGGTTTAGGGTTAATTGGTTTTACCAGTGCAGGGGCCTCAGCTTCTTCATTGGCGATGAAGGTGCCCAGTCTTGCAGTTTTAACCAGATTGTATACCATTACAAGGGCTCCAATTATATATAAACCACCACCGAAGGCACGCATCATATACATGTATTTCAATTGAGTAACCGTTTCGATGAAGTCACCATGAACCAAAGTGCCATTTTCATTAAATGCCTGCCACATTTGACCTTGAACCCATCCAGCCCAGTACATAGGAATGGCGTAGAACATGATCCCCAAAGTGGCAATCCAGAAATGTGTGTTGGCTAGTCTTTCAGAGAAGAGCTTTCTGCCCCACATTTTAGGAACTAACCAATATAACATACCAAAGGTGAGCATCCCGTTCCATCCTAATCCCCCAACATGTACGTGGGCGATGGTCCAATCCGTAAAGTGAGAGATGACGTTCACTGATTTTAGAGACATCATTGGTCCTTCAAACGTTGCCATCCCATAACATGTCACGGCAACCACCATGAACTTTAATACAGCGCTGTCCCTTACTTTGTCCCAGGCACCTCTTAAGGTCAATAATCCGTTAAGCATACCTCCCCATGAAGGCGCAATCAGCATAATGGAGAATACAATTCCCAACGATTGAGCCCATTCGGGAAGTGCAGTGTATAATAAGTGGTGAGGACCTGCCCAGATGTAAATAAAGATCAGTGCCCAGAAGTGAATAATAGATAGTTTGTATGAGTAAACTGGTCTTCCGGATGCTTTTGGAATGAAGTAGTACATCAGTCCCAGATAAGGTGTGGTTAGGAAGAAGGCAACCGCATTATGGCCATACCACCATTGAACCAGTGCATCCTGAACACCAGCATAGGCACTGTAACTCTTTAGGAAGTCGACCGGCCATGCAAAAGAGTTGAAAATATGCAGTACAGCTACTGTTACGAAAGTCCCAATGTAGAACCAAATAGCCACGTACAAGTGTTTTACACGCCTATTGAGAATGGTCATGATCATGTTGAGTCCAAATACAACCCAGATAAGGGCGATTAGGATATCTACCCACCATTCCAATTCAGCATATTCTTTACCGGAAGTTATCCCCAAAGGGAGAGTAACCACAGCACATGCAATGATGATTTGCCAACCCCAGAAGTTAAGATTACTGAGTTTATCGCTCCACATCCTGGTCTTCAGGAGTCGCTGTAAACTATAGTATACCCCGGCGAAAATACCGTTTCCAACAAAGGCGAAAATCACCGCATTTGTATGCAGAGGTCTGATTCTGCCGAAAGTGGCGTATTTGGAGAAATTAAGTTCTACGGGAAAAACGAACTGAAGGGCTGCCAAGAGCCCTACTAACATGCCAACTATTCCGAATATGGTGGTGGCAATAAGAAACTTTTTTACGATTTTATTATCGTAGCTAAACTTTTGTATTTCCATGAGTGTTATCCTTAGTTTTTTTCTCAATTAGTTCATCGTCGAACAACATCCTAATCGCTGGTGTCTCATGGTCATCATATTGACCATTGTTGTTTGCCCAAAAAAAGGCTCCCAAAAAGATCAGCGCTATCACAGTACTGACACCAACGAGTATGAATATTACTTCCATTTACTGATCAAAAGTATAGGCTAGGAGTGGGGTGTTTTATGACAAGAGACACGGCTAAATATGACATTGGTCATGTTTAATTGGAAGAGCTTGGAAATGAGTTAAGAACCTAAGGCTTCTTGTACAGATTTCCTTGATAAAATCGGATGCCGAGGGTAGTTAGTGTGACAATAGAAATCGAACTTAATGGCATGATAATAGCAGCCACCAATGGGGATAAATTATTGCTAATTGCAAACCCAAGTCCAATGAGGTTATAGAACAGGGAAAACAGGAGACTGGCTTTTAATACCAACCTGGCTTTTTGGCTCAAGTCAAGATGATGTGGGAGCTTTTCAATTTTTTTAGCATCAATAATGCCGTCACATGCTGGAGAAAAGCTGTAAATATCATCAGAAACGGAAATACCAAAATCGCTGGCTCTCAATGCGCCGGCATCATTTAATCCATCTCCTAACATCATCACTTTTTTGCCTTGATTTTGAAGGGAATTGATATAATTTAGCTTGTCTTCGGGTTGTTTATTAAATACCAATTTATCCTGGTCGAAATGTGGTTTGAATAAGGTGTCATCTGAGTTGATATCCCCGGATAAGAGGTGTAATGTGAAACGACTTTTGAGTGCTTCCAGTAATTCGGTTACACCATGTCTCAATTTTTGTTCTATTGAAAAATGACCTAAAAGATGGCCGTCAATTTCAACAAATACAGTGGTCATTTCATGATCAGTTTGACTTCCAAGAAAATCTGCAGATCCAATTCTTACAGCCGCACTATCCACCACAGCAGACATGCCTTTTCCTTTGATTTCTTCAAATTTGCTGACGTTATAGTGGGATTTGACCTTGTCTTTAAAAGCATCATAAATACTCCTACTGAGCGGGTGAATGGAGTGTCTGCATAGACTGCAAATTAGCTTTATATCCCGTTCATGCAGATCTGTAGAGAATTGAATGTTCTGTCCCTTATTCAAGGTCAGCGTCCCTGTTTTGTCAAAGACGATATCGGTAATGCCGGTCATTTGGTCAACTACATCAGAATTTCTCAAATACAAACCGTGTTTGCCCATGGCTCGGATGGTGTTGCCATAAGTGAATGGAAAAGATAAGGCTAAAGCGCAGGGGCAAGCCACAATTAGAACAGCGATTAAAACATTGGGAATTTCATGATGGTCAATAAATGCCCACAAAATTCCACTGATACCGGCCACAACAAGCACCGCATAAATGAAATACCTGCTGAGCATATCTGTTGTCCTTTTCAAAGGGGATTCCTTTTGCTTGTCAAAGACTTTCTGTTTCCAAAGGTCTGTTAAGTAACTTTGGTTACTGACCTTTTCGCACAAGATTAAAGCCTGAGAGCCTAGCACACGACCGCCAGCATACACTTTTTCGTTTTCAAGTTTCTTCGTAGACCTGGATTCTCCGGTAACAAAACTGTAATCAATTAAACTCTCCTGAGACAATAAAATGCCATCTGTTGGAATGATTTCATCGTTGTGAATGAGCAATTGATCTCCAACCTTAATCTCATGAATCGGGGTGATTAAGTGCTGTTCATCCTTAATCACCGTGGAAGCGAGAGGCATATAGGAACCATGATCACGTTCAAAAGATAAATAATCATAGGTTTTGCTTTGGAACCACTTTCCAATCAGTAAGAAAAATACAAATCCGGCGAATGAATCCATGTAACCCGGACCGTTTCCATAAATAATATCAAAACAGCTTTTGGCGTAAAGAGCAATGATGCCAATGCTTATTGGTACATCCAAGTTCAGTTGTTTAATACGGATTGATTTGTATGCGGAGATGAGGTAGTCTCGTGCGCAATATATCAACACAGGAATCGATAACGCCAGGATAATACCGCTGAAGAAATCTCTGTAATTTTCGGCAAAAGTGCGGTCCGGATTTAAATACTCGGGAAAACTGAAGAGCATAATATTGCCAAAACAGAAACCAGCTATCGCCATTTTTTTGATTAACGTGCGTTGGTCTCTTTTTGGCTGATTTTCCTTGGTTTTCTTCTTTTCGAAAATAGGCGCATAACCAATCTTGTCCAATAGTTCGGCAAGTTCCTTGAGACTAACCTTGTCCTGGTTAAAGCTTATTTGAGCTTCTCGTTTAAGGAAGTTGACTTGAGAGGCAATAACTGCCTCACTCACTTTGTTCAGGTTTTCTAAAAGCCAAACACACGACACACAATGTATGCTTGGAATAAACAAAGAAACTCTTGCCAAATCACCGTCTTGAAAATCTAAAATACCGTTGCAAATTTCTTCGTTTTCAAGATAGAGATAGCGGTGCTCATTGGAATCTTTTGGTCTGTTGCCAGGATTTGAATTAATGTCGTAGAATTGAGTTAAACCATTTTCATTCAAGATTTGGTATACCGATAAGCAGCCGTGACAACAGAAATAATGGGTCTCAAATGTGATCGTCTGATCAGGACAATCATCACCGCAATGTGCACATGTTACGGTTGGGTCTAAACTCATTGGGGCAAAGTTCTTGGCTTTTGAATCAAGCAAATATGATAAAAATCAGTCTTCGCAATGATCGTGAGCCTATTATTTGATGCCAGTCTTGAAGAATTTTACAAGCAAAATCCAAGTTCATCATATGTCTACCATATTATTTGATTCAGGTATTTTCGGTCCTATTAATAGCAGGCGTTTTGGGAAGTCCCTGGGACTTAATTTATTACCATCCGACAAAAAACTATGCAATTACAATTGTGTATACTGTGAGTGTGGCATTACGGATTTAACCGATAAAAACTATTCAATGACGGAACTGGAACCCATGTTGACCGCTCTTAAAGAACGGTTAGAAGCAAATCCAGATGAACTTGATTACATCACATTGGCAGGAAATGGAGAGCCTACTTTGCATCCCTATTTTGGTGAATTTGTTGCCGAATTAAGTGATATCCGCAATGCGTATGCCCCAAAATGTAAGATAGCGTTGCTCACAAATGCCACCACTATAGACAAAATGACTGTGAAAGGAGCCATTAAATATATTGATGAAGTTCAGTTTAAACTGGATGCAGGATCTCAAGCTGTATTTGAACGCATTAATAAACCTGTGGGAATAGTGAATTTGAGAGATATTGTTGAAAAACTGTCTAAACAAACCATAGATGTAGTCATTCAATCCATGTTTGTAAGAGGAGAAGTGAATGGCGAATCGATAAACAATACAAGTTTTGAAGAGGTCAAACAATGGATTGGTCATTTGAACAAAATCGAACCTCAGAGAGTGGTTATGTACAGCCTGGACAGAGACACGGCATACAAAGGACTTGAAAAAATTGACCTGAAAGAACTTGAAGTGATTGCACAAAGAGTTCGTTTAGAGGTGGGATGTGAAGTGGAAGTGTTTTAATGATGAAAGTAAGAGTAATTAAGGAATTTGAATTTGAAGCAGCCCATGCTTTAGATGGTTATGAGGGGAAATGCAGAGACATTCATGGTCACTCGTATAAATTGTCTATTTCAGTGCTCGGCGAGACGATAGAAGATACAAAAGAGCCTTGTTGTGGCATGGTGATCGATTTTGGTGATCTTAAGCGAATAGTGCAAGAACACGTCATTCAAAGGTTTGACCATTACTTGATTTTAAGAGTTGATTCACGCTTCAAAGGCATTGAGCATAAAAACGACAGGGTGCGGTATGTGGCTTATCAACCCACCTGTGAAAACATGCTAATAGATATCGTTAAAACATTAATCCAGCAACTTCCCAATGAAGTTTCACTAGTTGAAGCCAATCTGAGAGAAACAGGAAATAGCTACGCCGAATGGCATCAATCAGATAACCTATGAATATTTTAAAAGACATTGTGTTGAGTGAAAATGGTCCGTCAGTGTCCAAGATACAGGTAAACGAGTCTATTCAATACATTGGAATTGGTCTCAAAAAAGAAGTTGTTCTTAAAGATCATAAAACACCAGTACCAGCTATACTCACCGTACTTTTAGGAAAGATTAGATTTATTATGACGGATACCGAAATAGAGTTGACAACTGGAGACGTATTTAATATTCCAGTTGATGTCATGCACAGAGTTGAAGCGCTTGAAGACACCCATTTTACAGTTTTAAAGACATTATGAAAGCCGATTTGATCAACAAGTATAACGTACCCGGACCAAGATATACGAGTTATCCGACTGTTCCGGATTGGGATGCCAACACCATGAATGCAGAGGTTTGGAAAGACACTTTGTTGAGGTTTTATCATACAGATGAAGGACAAGCCGGTATTAGCATCTATATTCACCTCCCTTTTTGTGAAAGCTTGTGTACGTTTTGTGGATGTCATAAGCACATTACTAAACAACATACTGTTGAGCAACCATACATAAATACGGTATTAAAAGAATGGAATCTGTATTTGAATTTGCTGGGAAATAGACCCATAATTAAGGAAATTCATTTGGGAGGAGGAACACCGACATTTTTTGCGCCTTCGGAGTTAAAGAGGTTGATCACTGGAATTTTGAGTCAAAGCATTCTGGCAGATGACTACGAAATGAGTTTTGAGGGACATCCGAATAATACGTCATATGATCACTTAAAGACCTTGTATGATTTGGGCTTCAGGAGGGTGAGTTTTGGTGTTCAGGATTATGCTCCTAAAGTTCAAAAGGCCATTAACAGAATCCAGACTTTTGATACTGTTCAACAGGTGCATCAATGGGCGAGAGATATCGGCTACACTTCTATTAGCCACGATTTGGTGTTCGGTTTACCCCATCAAACGATTGACAATGTGAAAGACACCATTGCCAAAACAATTGGTCTGAATCCCGAACGCCTTTCGTTTTATAGTTATGCGCACGTTCCCTGGGTAAAAGGAGTAGGGCAAAGAGGGTTTAATGATGAGGATATTCCAAAAGGAGCAGAAAAGAGACGGTTATATGAAGCCGGTAAAGCAGCTTTCTTAGACAATGGGTACTATGA
This sequence comes from Bacteroidia bacterium, assembly GCA_030433115.1. Classification (GTDB taxonomy): domain Bacteria; phylum Bacteroidota; class Bacteroidia; order Flavobacteriales_D; family JAUILH01; genus JAUILH01. The sequence goes on from JAUILH010000046.1 coordinate 9,970, forward strand.
AGTAGGTATGGACCATTTTGCACTTGAATCAGATCATTTGTTTCAAGCATTGAAGCATAAGACTTTGCATAGAAATTTCATGGGGTATACAACCAACACCAATAAGATCATGATTGGTTTGGGAATGTCGGCTATAAGCGACAGTTGGACCGGATTCGCTCAAAATGAAAAATCGGTGAAGGACTACCAAAAAGCCATTGATAGGGGAGAACTGGCAGTTTTTAAAGGACACTTATTGTCGTCTCAGGATTTAATGTTAAGACGACATATTTTGAATTTGATGTGTCATTTTGAAACTTGCTGGTGTGATGATATACTGGCTCATCCCATGTTTGAAGAGATTTTGCATAAACTGAAGGACATGGAGTCAGACGGACTCATTCAATTGAGCAAAACGGGAATTAAGGTTTTGCCCGAAGGAGAAAAATTTGTGCGCAATGTGTGCATGTGTTTGGATATACGATTGCTCGAATCACAGTCTTCTCAACCAAGATTTAGCATGACCATTTAAACCTGATTTTAATCAGTGAGATCAATGATAGAATGCATAGTTTTTGGAATCAAATTTTGAGTGCTTTACAGTATTAAACAGAACACAATTTATTACAGATAAAACCAAGAAAAATGAAGAGAAGAGAGCCTGTAAGTCATATCATGACGAAAGAATTAAAAACCCTCAATGTCCACGACGGGAGTTTGTTTGAAGCTAAAGAAACCATGGAACAAAATAGCATCAGACATTTACCTGTGGTTGAAGGCGAAAAATTAGTTGGAATCTTGAGTCTAACGGATATCCACAGAATTAGTTTTGGCGCCAACTATGGTCAGGAAGCTACAGTAGATAGGTCAATTTTTGACAGTTTAAGTGTGCCTCAAGTCATGCATCATGATCCTAAAACTGTGACACCCGAAACGCCAATTAAAGAAGTGGCGGAATTGCTCTCTCGTGAGGAGTTTCATGCAGTACCTGTGGTGAGCGGAGACGGCAACCTTGAAGGCATTGTAAGTACCACCGACTTGATGAAGTACTTGTTGGAGCAGTATTAATTGCTCTTAGAGTATCTTAGTTTAATGTTAGATGACGAAAGCCGCACCATTAGGTGCGGCTTTTTATTTTCAAAAAATTTCCCAATAAAGGTTACCTTTCAATTGTCGGAGGTATTTACCTGTAAACAATCAATGATTATGAAATATTATCTCTATACCATAGCAATATTGACTGCTGTTTCATGTGGTCAATCTAGCGATGACAGTAATGATGATACACAAGATAAGTCTGATGATGCCGGAATTACCCAGGTCAATGACATGAAAGAGGCTGTTGAAGAAGCAGCAGATGGAGATGCATTGGATGAAGCACCGGATGATCCCAGCAACTCTCCCAAAACATGGAAGAGGTCTCAAAAAGGCCTCAATGAAGCAACTGTAATGATCGGGGACAGTGAGTTCCTGACTCCGGAAGGGGCCAAAATTGCACTTAAGGTTGATGGCATTCGGGCTCGGGTGTTGATTGATTATATGTTCTATTCAGATTATGATTACATGCTGGAAGGCACTTTCAAAATGAGGTTACCTCAAGGTGCAACACCCTATTATTTCGCCTTCGGAGAATCTGTTAAGTTGAACAAAGATTCAGTAATACTTGAAGAAGACATCACAAAGAAAAAATTTGATCATAACATGGATCTCAGTATTGAGAGCATTGAAGAAAGACTTTCTGATGAATGGACTGAGCCAAAAGTAGCTAAAGTAGTTGAGAAAGATAAGGCTACACTGGCATATGGAAATACTGTAAGAAGTAGAATTGATCCGGCTTTGGCTGAGTGGGCGGGCGCAGATGTATTCAATTTTAGAGTATATCCTCTCAACCCACAAACCATGCACAGAATTGTTATTGGTTATGACGTAGACCTCACTCAGATTGGCGCTGATCAAATCTTGAATTTTGACGTTCCTCAATTAGCTGGTCCAATGGTTTTAGATGTTGATGTGGTAGAGGTTCCAGGAATAAGAACATTGCTTCCAAATGGATTGAATGTCACAACAAAAAATGGGAGGCAACAATTCAGAGTTTTGAATACACAACTCAAAGAATTGCCAATTCGTTATAAAGCCCTTAAAAATATCGCATTGCAATCAGATAAAAGTAATTCAAAAGCAGCTTATTTCACAAGTCAATTAAATCCGGAGATACCTAAAGTTGCTGCACAGAATGTGACTGACAACGCCATCATTGCTTTAGATGTGTCATTGAGCTCTCATCCTGATAAATTCAATGTATGGCTGGATCTGACCAGGGCACTTTTGACTGATAATAGACATAAAATCAAAACTTTCAATGTGATGATGTTCAATGTTGAATCTTTTTGGTGGAAATCTGAGCCAGTGCAGAACACCAGCCAAAATGTGCAGGCATTTATGAATTATGCGTCAAATTTGGTTTTGGAAGGGGCCAGCGATATAGGTTTAGCCATCAGCTCGGTAAATGCTAAACAATGGGCTCAGCAGTCAAATGACAATGTGTTTTTAATGAGTGATGGAGCGGATACCTGGGGAGAAACTGATCCCAACATCATGATGCAGGCATTTGATGACAAGGATCATTTGTTTGTCTTCAATACAGGTCTTAGCGGAACAGCTCAAGATAAATTGAACAGTCTCAGTAAACTAGGTAGAGGCAGTTTGTTTACCATTACTGGTCAATCAGAAATGAATAAGGTAGGAAAAGCGATTAATTATTTACCATGGAAAATTGAGTCAATAAGTGTTGATGGATCGGATGACTTTCTGGTAGACGGAAACGTTCAATACTTGTATCCCAATCAAGGTCTTAAGATCGCAGGAAAAGGGACCCTGAAAAAGAGCAGTAAGGTAAAACTGACAATCAGTCAAGGACAAGAAACAAGTGTGTTGGTTATGCCAATTAATGCGGTACTCAAATCCGAGCTGGCTTTTAGAGCATATGGAGAAATGGCCACCGCACAAATTGAAAATTTCGGTCACTATTCAGAAAAGACTGCCATTGCGTTTGCCAAGCATTTTGGAGTGGCACGACAAACTTGCGCTTTCTTGATGCTGGAGACCCCAGAAGACTATGAACAATACAATATTCAATATCAGGAAGAAGCCTATTTCGTTCAGTCTACTCGGGTTGCAGATTTATTGCGGGAACTAAGCGATCGATTTGCTCATTTATTGGGAGATGCCAAATTGAATTTTAAAGCGAGTTTGGAAAAGCTGGAAAAAACAATGGGCGTGGAGTTTTCCATTACCGCTTCCCTGGAGAACCTGGTTAGTCAGTTGCCTCTATCGAGTTTTCAAGTGATGCAAGAACCATTGGTATGTGATGTCAGAACGCAAGCTCAAATTCTCCCATCAGATTATGATTCTTTAAAACAATCCAGACTTAATTATGACTATGTGAACAAACTGGCAGATACACGTTTCAACGATAATGGCGCTCATGATGCTTTAAAGATGTTGAGTTCCCTTGTAGAGAAGAACCCTGGCAATACGGTGATGACAAGAGATGTGGCGTACAATGCCATGAAATGGAACCTGTATTCTCAAGCATATTTTCTCTTTAAGAGAGCAGGCAATTCCAGACCGTATGAACCACAAACATATGTAGCAATGGGCAAGTGTTTGGCAGAAATGGGCAACTACGATTTTGCCGCAATCATGTTTGAAATTGTGCTAAACGGGCAATGGGATTCAAGATTCGGAGACATTCATAAAATAGCCAGTTTAGAGTACCTGGAGGTAATCGATAAAGCACTTAAATCACAGAATTTTAAGCTTAGGGACTATGCTGAACAAAGACGCCAGAGCCTCATTAAATCGACGGGGATCGACAAAGCAGATTTGGTAGTGGTCATTACCTGGAATACGGATAATACTGATATCGACTTACATGTGCTTGAACCCAGCGGTGAGGAGTGTTATTATGAGAATCCTGAGACCAAATTGGGAGGTTTGTTGACACAAGATGTGGTGCAGGGGTATGGTCCGGAAATGTATGTGATGGAACATGCGAAAAGAGGCAAATATCAAGTGTCTGCACATTATTTTAGTTCAGACAGAAACAGGGCTTCAGCAAGAACTAAGGTTTATGCAACCGTTTATGAGAATTGGGGGACCAGTAGACAAAAGAAACGTGAGCAAATTTTGGTGTTGGAAGACAATAAGGAGGTACACGATATTTTGACAGTTAAATTGTAAGTATTAAAGGCTCTCGAACAACTCCTCAACGTCTTTTTTCCGTGATCGGGATACGGGAATGAGATCTCCGTTTGAGAGACAAATGATGTTATTGATGATTCTTTTATCCGAAATAAATTGACAATTGATCAGATGTGATTGGTGCGTTCTGATGAAGAGTTGAGAAGACGTCAGCTCCTTTTCCAATTGTTTAAGTGTTTTGGCCACTACTACAGACTTGTTAGACTGAGAATAGACTATTTTTGAGTAGTTGACTTGTGCCTCACAACGAATGATGCTCGATATTTCTATCCACTCATTGCCTCCGGCTATGGGTACTTTCAATTTGCCTGAGGACGATTGTTGGTGTTTAATGTCCGTGATAGCTCTTGTCAGAACGGTCTTAAAATCGATGGGATTGATGGGTTTAAGGAGGTAACCAAAAGCCATGTTCTCAAAAGCATGAAGCGCATAGTCTCTGTAGGCAGTTGTATAAATAATCTTCAGTTTGGAGCAATCTATATTGTTGATGATGTCAATGCCTTTTCCATCTCTTAGCTCTATATCAAGAAAAACGATTAAATGATCAGAATTTGATTGTAAAAATGTAAGCCCTTCCTTAACAGAGTCGATTTCTTTAATTAACTCAACCTCCGGTGCATAAAACCCCAAATAAGATTTAATCGTGGTTCTGGCCGGAGCCTCATCTTCAATTATGATTGCACGGATTTTCATTTGTGAATGGTTAATTTAAGCGTACTTGGGTATTTATATTGGCTGATTTCGATATGGTTCTTGGTGTTGAGCGTTTTTAGACGTTGTAAGCTAATGCCGATACCATGCCCGGAATTGATTTGAATATCTTTTGGGAAGCCTTTTCCGTTGTCTTTAACCAGTATCTCCGTGAACTTGTCTTTGTCGCTGATTGTGATCTCTATAACACCTTGCTCGCCTTTATTTCTGTGTAAACCATGTTTGATGCTATTCTCTACCAGTGGTTGTAAAATAAGCGGGGGAACCATCACGTTTGATTCAGTTGGGGATTGTATGTTGAGTGTAATTTGATCTTCAAATCGCAATTTTTCTAAATCAAAGTATTCGCTCAAGAGTTGTAATTCTTCATGTATGGGCACGCTGGATACTTCAGACAACTCAATACATTTCCTCATAAACATGGAAAATTTGGAGATGTATATGTTGGCTTTTTCTCGTTCGTTGCTAGCTACTAATCCCTGAATGGAGTTGAGAATATTGAACACCAAGTGAGGGTTTAATTGAGCCATGAGGGCTGTTGATTTCAAATCCAAAACAGATTTTTCAAGTTCCATCCTAATTTTGTCATCACGGATTCTCTTGTTCTTGTAAAACAAATAGATGAGGACTAAAACCAAAATGGAGATTGCAATGCTTCCAAAAAGCCATGTATTACTTAGTTTGAGTGAAGATCGGATTTGTTCGTTTTCACTCTGGAGAAGTTTGTACTCGTTGATCCTGCGTTCGTTTTCAAACTGCTGTTGAAGCTTCAAAGTATTGATCTTGTTCTCCTCTGAAAGTATACTATCTTTAATCTTGTGGTATTCCGAAAGATTGTCATATGCTCTTTGATACTCTTTGTTCATGTACAAGGCCCGCGATAAAAAGTATCGGGAATCCATCAGGTCTGAAAAACGAGCGTAGCGCTCATTCAAATCAACGGCAATCTCCATATAATAGACACTCGAGTCCCATTGACCTAAGGCAGAATGAACTCCTGCAATATTAACATAGGTGGCACCTATACTTTCCTTGTTAGGATATAATTTTTCGATGGCCAATGATTTTCTATAATAACTCAATGAGGCTTCAGGGTTTTCTAATTCACTGTAAAGAACACCTAGATTATTAGTAGCATTGCCAAGCCAAATTAAGTCTCCCGTTTGTTGATGAATTTCAAGACTTTTCTTTAAGTAGACTTCAGCCGAATCGTAAACTCCGGTTCTCGTATAAGCACCTCCTGCGATACAGCAGAGAATTCCAAGGTCATTGGTGATGTTTGACTCTATCATTTGAATGCTTTTGTTGGCCAGTAAAATGCACTCATCGTATTCTTCTAAATCATAGAGAACGTGGACCAGACCAATATTCAAGAAAGCCATTAAGTCAGGGTCATTAAGACTTTCTGCTAAAGAAATGGCTTTGTTAAATTGTGCAATTGCTTTCTCATATTGTCCACGACTTGAATAACCATTGCCCAGGGAATTGTATGCCAAAACCGCTTGTTCAGATTTAAGTCCATATTTCTCCACTACCTCCGCAGATTGGATGAAATAGCTCAGGGCAGTATCGGGTGGACTGGACAAGCCCAGGTATCTGAGCGCTTTAACTGTTGCCAAATGTAGCTGCTCCTTTTGTGCCAATTTCAGGGCAGCTTTTCCATGCTTGATGCTTAAGGCATTATCATAAGGTCGATACTCCCAGCATAAGTCGCTGTGAATTTGAATTTGGATTTCAATGTCATCTTCCGTTTCTAGTTTCTCGAGTAAATTGTCTATGACCTCTGTTTGACTATTTGCCCCATCTGAAAAGGACATGAATGCCAATAGTAAGATGATATAGTGATATCGAAAAATCAGAATTACATTGAGTTTACTTGCGTTCAAATATAGAAGAATCTCAGCGTATTGAATGAAAGGACCGCACATATTTCTACATGCGATCCCATTAGTCATTCAACCTTAAAAGACATGAAAATTGAGATGATTTTTTCAGGATCTTCTTCTCCGCCAAAAGCGGCTTTTAGTAGTTTGGTTTTTACTTTCATGAGTTCCATGATTTTCTTTTGAAGCTCACATTCTCTTTTGAACGCAAACTCTTTCAATAATTTACCTCTGGCAATCTTGTACTTTTTCCAAATGAACCCTTCCGTCATTGGAATAGGGTCATACTTTTTCTTGATTTTGTAATACCTTGTTTTATAATCCTCTATTTCGGAGGCTAGGAAGTCTACATTGTCGTCATCATAATCTTCACTGGCTTTTTTTACATTCCGGATAATTGATTTCCATAAGTCGCTCGTATGATAATCCATCAAGTGTAGATTGGTATAGTCCAAAAGAGAGGCGCTGATGTATGATAGGGTATTGTTCTTCTTTTCAAGTGCCAGTTTGTCTTTTTTCGCTTGCTCTTCAGCGAGCGCTTTTTCATCCCTGGCATAAGTGAATTCTGCCGATTCAAGGAAATACTTTGAAAATTCATATTTGGTGTAGCTCTCAAATGAATCTGTATTGCTGTTCCATCTGGAGTCCGTGCCCTTAGAAAAATATCCTGCCACGCGTACCATATATTTGGTTTCATGGAATGCCAAACGCCTTCTATCCATTTTATCATACATAATCGCGTAATCCTTGAATTTTGAAGGCACCTCATCATTCGTACTGATGTATGCGTAAACATATTTACTTGTACCATAGTTGTCCCTGAATTTTCTGCTCTTGGGTTCAAGGGATATGGGGGCATTGTAGTTGAGAGAGGTCCATTTTTCGTCACTCGTATGTTTTTTGAAAAGCCAAACTTCTACTTTATCGTATTTCTTCAATAGATAAATAGGTATTGCAAAGCCCAAATTTTTGGTTGAATCGAAATCAATATTTTGGACGTCCGTGACCTTTGATCCAAAGTTGTTTTCATAAAATGTTATTTGTCCTTGAGACACCTGCCCAAGACATAACGTGATTAATAGTATTGCTAACCTCATATATTGATTTTATGAGATCTAATCTAAACAGCAATAAAAAAGGTGTTGCCTAGAATTGATTAAGCAGACGACTTTTTTATTTTCAGGTAGAAAATGTACTCGGAATGTGACGTTTATTGAAGCACTATTATGAACAAGTGGTGAGAGGATTCCCACAGAGCCATTTGGTGTCCACCCAGCCCTCAAGACCATTGTAATCAATTTTCACCCATTTGCCATGCATGTCTTTGACCTTAATGCCGGCAACTTCCTGGGTAATACTTCCCACAAGTGTTTTGCCTTTTACACTCGCGAAAACCTCAATTGCCTGACCGCCATAATTCCTGCTATCCACAGAGATCACAGAACTATGTATCCAGGCTTCTTTTGACGTCAGTTCAATATCTTCTTCCATACCGCCAATCGGCCCCTTGATTTTGAACCAACCATCTCTGGCTTCTGTGAGGGTGAAGAAATATTCAATGTTGATGTCATCTTTGATTAGGGTCATAAGTAGTTTACCTCCCGGACTTTGCCTGATATTGGTACCAGTTGAATCGGGGTCGTCCAAATAAACGTTCAATTCAATATTGGTGATGTCAGGTGCTTCAGCTTGGATATTCTTTGTGCTTGCATTACTGCCATCGAGAGCATCATAACTAGAGTCAGATTTGACCTGATTTTCAGTCGGCGCAGTCTTTTTAACAGACTCAGAGGTTTCGACCGTATTTTCGGTCTTTTTTTGTTCGCCACAAGAATATAGGGCAAGCATAAATGAAATCAGAAAGACATAATTCAGCATGCTATATTCTTAAAATGGTAAATCCACTTCTTCAACACCTGTAGATTGAACACCACATGCACACGAATCTTCTATGATCTGATAATACTCATTGATTCTATCTTGATTGTCACTTTCATTGGATAGTGTTTCCGTGTAGTCCTCAACAGATTTGAAAAAAAGAATTGTTTGCTTTTCATAACATTGACAGTTTTGAGTAGAAGGGTCGCATTTGGCGGCAACTTTAGCCCGCTTTTCCTTCGACCAGCCATCATTAATGGTGCCTGCAATATTGTAACTGTTAATTCCAACAACCATAGCACCAATTGTCCAACCTGCGCCCATAATTTGAGTAAGCAGACTTTTTTGCTTGCGCCCCGAGAGGATCAGTCTTACACCAAAAATCACGAAGGCCAACATCAAGGCTATTGCACCAATTTGGTAGAATTCCACACGTTTGTCTTCTGTCCAACCTTCTCCTTTCAGTAAAAAATAGGCAAAAAGCAACACACCAACGCCTAAAATCATGGCTCCGGATAAAATGGCATGACTTTGGGAAGTGGTGTTGCCGGACTTACGAGAAACTAAGTAAATTCGTATTGAAAGAAACAGGCCGATGAGGAGACCTAATAAAACTGCAATGACAATCATGTGCTTGTATTTTGATAAGACTTTATAATTTTAAGCATAAATTTAACCATAGAAATCTAGAAAAAACCATTAATATGAAAAAGATAGTAGATATAATGTTTAATCCGGCGTCATTTTTATTTGTGATGTTGGTCTTCGTCACCAGCATGTCAGAGGCCCAAAATGGAAGATCGATAGCCGGTGTTAGCTTTGATGCCAAACTAAAAGTAAAGGACACTTATTTGAATTTTAATGGGTGCGGATTAAGAGAAAAGTATTCCCTGGATTTATATGCGGCCGCTTTATATTTGAAGAGACCTTCGCTTGATCCATCCGTGATTATCAATGACGATAAAACGCAGGCGATTAAAATTGTCATCATCTCTAAAAGAGTAACCAGAGATAAATTTAACGAGTCAGTAAAAGAAGGATTTGAAAAATCAAGTACAGGAAAAGCGACTTCTGAAGAAATCAAAAAGTTTAAGTCTTTTTTCTCAGATGAGTTTAAAGCCAATGATGAGATCAACATCATTTATGTGCCAGGAAAAGGAACTGCCGTTACGATTAATGGAAAGTACAAAGGCATTGTGCCAGGTTTGGCCTTCAAGAAAGCTTTATTCGGAATTTGGTTAGGATCAAAACCAGCAAGTAGTAAACTTAAGAAAGGTATGTTAGGGCAGGTGTAAGACAGTCCTGAAAAAAATGAATGCCACAGTTGAGTTAGTCGGCTGTGGCATTTTCATGTAATAACTTGTGCAATTTTTGATAATCTCCTGACATCCCAAAATATTGGAAATCCTTATCTGTTCCAACAATTCTCTTTTGATCGCATGAAAAGCAAATTTTGGCAATACCCTGAATCTTGCCTGCTAGCCTAAACACCAGAATGTCTCTGAAAATGGGAATACAGCTGTATGCATAACCTTCTTCATGTTCCTTAACACTAAAAATATCATTGATACCATCGAAATATTTTTTGGAGAGAATATGTTTACTAAAACCAATCTCCTCAATGTCAAGTAGAAAGCTAGTATCTGCCAGGGTTTCCGGACCATCACCCTCCAAAAGATAGTTCATTTTACCCAATTTAGTACCGGCAGGATGCTCTTCAGTTATGATGTCCATGGCGTCCAATTCACTTATGCGAATTGAATAATGTTCCACTTTGTCAAACATGAAGTAAGGAATGGTTTCTTTTTTTAATGCTTCTTTCTTGTCCTCATCACTACCATTGGAACAGCTTACTGCAAGTAGGGCAATTGACAGGAAAAAATATGTTTTCAGGGAGTCTTTCATTTGGCAAATGAAGGTATGATTTTAGTTTTTTGATTCAAAATACCCTATTCGTGGTATGCCTATTTTTCCAAAATACCACAATTGCGGTATTGATTTAGAATCATTCTAAATAGACTTTTGTCAAGTGAAAATTAAACAACGACATGTCTATATGAAAACAAGAACGATTGGAATGGTGGCTTTAGTAGGTTTGGCTTTAGCATCATGTAAGAAAGAAGGATGTACCGATCCTCAGGCAAATAATTACAATGAAGAGGCAAGGAAAGATGATGGATCATGTACTTATGATCCTGTGATGGAAGTGCCAAGCACTTATGTCTTTAGTGATGACGCCGGAAATAATACAGTGAGCTTTAGTGGTCAGCAACAACGTTTAGATATGCTATCTGAAATGGTGACTTATATGAAAACAAGCAATACGCAGGGTGTTTCAGTGAGTGCCACTCAATTAAAAGATATGTATGCCAACAATGGTTATTCATGGACAGATGCCAATGGATTAGGAATGACAGGTTCTTCTAAACAATTGGAGAACAAAACCGCCGGAGGAGATGGTACCATCATTGCCATTTTTCATGATTATATGGACTCATTGGCGTCAGCCAGCACAGCTACAGGAGCTGGATCTGCCGGAACTGCAGGTGTTGTGACTTCCAATAGCGGAACTAAGCAATATTTGTTTGATGGAAATGGTGTTGAGTACACTCAGTTGATTGAGAAAGGCTTAATGGGAGCCGTATTCTATTATAATATCTCAAGTCACTATTTGTCATCAGCACAGATTGATGTGGATAACGTATCTCCCGTTGATGCTGCAGGAGGAAAGCACTATACTTTAATGGAACATCACTGGGATGAGGCCTACGGTTACTTTACTTCTGAGATCAATTATCCTTCTAGTGGAACTGATAGATTCTGGGGGAAATACGCCAATAGTAGAGAAAGTTTATTGGGGTCAGCTTCTAAGATTTCAACAGCTTTCAGAACCGGTCGTGCAGCCATTTCATTTGGTGATATGACGGAAAGAAATACACAAATTGCAATTATTAATACAGAAATGGAACGCATGATTGCCGGAACCGCGATTCATTATTTAAATGGTGCGGTGAGTGACATCACTGATGATGCTCTGAGGAATCACCAGTTGTCTGAAGCAGTAGCGTTTATTGGAGGTTTGGCTTATGGTGCCAATCCAAGTATTTCAAATGCACAAATTACGGCTGTTTTGGCTACCATTGGCACAGACTTTTATAATGTGAGTGCGAATGACCTTACATCTGCAAGAGACCAGTTGAGCACCATTTTCAATATGGATGATATCAAGACTTTGCTTTAAATTATACCGTGTTAGTTGATATAAAGGCGCACCCAATTGGGTGCGCCTTTTTTGCGATACAGATTTGAGATAGGAACAATATATGCATCCAAGTAAATCAAAACGTCATGACTTCCTGATGCATAAGATTTTCAGGTAGCTTAAGGCACTTTTTTAATAAACTCATCGTTCTTGGAAAAACAAGTGATCAGTATATGAGCATTCTTATGCGTCTTTTCTTATGTAGCTTACTGTGTATAAGTTCTACCGCCAATTGTCAGCACAGGGTAATACTGAAAAAAGGGCTCAATAAATTGGTGTTGAAAGAAGGAATGTACATCATTCCAATCCTAAAATCAGATACAATATCAAAGGTTGATTGGACTCAAAAGTGCAAATTTGGTCGCTACACAAAGAAAGACAGTATTTGGCTTATTGAGGAGATTAACATTTTGGAAGACCGACCTTATTTCACCTTCAAACGCGTGAAAAATTATGGAAGAGATACCATTCCCATGGATGAGTTTTACAGAAAAAAGCCCAGCGAAAGAAGACAATGGAAGGCAAATAGAACTTGGATAGGCTCTTTTCTCGATTCGAATTCTGTTCAAAACGACATATACAAATCAGTTAATGACTGGGAACAAAAAACGGCTTATTTAGATGATTTGAAAGTTCTACATATTCCAGTGAATCCCAGGACTTGTGAGTGCGATCCGGACATTAAGGGAACCGGTATTGGAATGATGGTGCTTGGCGGGGCGTCTCTCTATGTATCTCAAAAAATACCGAATTACAGAAGACGTTTAATATCAACACTCGTGTCCATTGCCAGTATAGGTATAGGCGCATCTTTACTAGTTCCAGAAAAGGTGATCATCTATAATCTTAAAGAGTGGTCGCTAAAACGAATGAAATAGAATCAAGAGTGTTCGTCTTTTTGTCTATTCGACTGGTATGGTCATGGTGATGTGAACCATGGTTTTCTCAGGCTTTTTTTTGCCGAACATACCTAGTTTATACTTAGCCGCACTCAGTTCTAAATGTGCTTTAAAAGTCCCATCACTAAAAGTGAAATTAATGGTTTCGGTATGAGTTTCGCCGGCAAGAGACAAGGTCCCCTGCATCTCGAATCCTTGCTCCGTTTTGTTGATAGACTCACTTTCAAAGGTGATTTTGGGATACTTCTCAGCGTCAAAAAAATCATCACTTTTGAGATGTTTGTCTCTTTTTTTATTGCCCGTATTTAGCGTTTGAGTATCCACAGCCCCCTTGATTGAAGAGTTGGATAAATCATCAGTATCAAAATTAATAGAGGCCTCAAATCCACCTATGGTACCATCTGTTTTTTGCATGTCTGCCAGAAACTCAATCTTTACATCATCAGATTTGATGGTCAGGTTTTGCGCCATGCTAACATACACACTTAGAAATAATATGACTGAAATAAGAAGTTTCATTGTTTTCGTTTTTACTAAACTACTTAGAATAAGTGTCCACAGTTAAGAAAAGTGTATGAGGGCTCTTAAGTATAGGTTCGTTTGATTTTGTAATGAATTGATAAATATTCGTGTTCAATAGAATTCTCTAATTAGAAGTACTTTAGGAATTATATAATTAAGACTGACTTGATTTGCTATTTCTGAAAGGATGGTATATTTTTACAATGCCCGTTTTGTATAAAGTAAGCACAACATATCGAGTTTTTGCTTTCATGATGGCATTTTGGATGAGCTTCATGTCCTTCGGTGTGGCTGTAGATATGCACTTTTGTGGGGATGAGCTGAAGTCCACTAGTTTCTTTGGAGAAGCCGAAAAATGCGACATGCACAAGGGAGACAATTCAACATGTACAAAGCATACAAAGTTTGAAGAGCGCGTTTGTTGCCGCAAAAAAAAGCCGCTAAAACGAACTTGTTGTCATAAGTCAAAATCTGAAAATTCTGCTAAAATGACTTGCCACCAGTCTGAGGCAAAAGAAGGTTCAGGAGAAGCTTCTATTAGTCACAAAGGTTGCTGCCACAATGAGCAATTTAAGTTTGAATTGGATGAAGATTTTGTAAAGGATGATGCCTTTTTTCTTCAAATAACAGATTACACGGCTATTGTAGACTGTCTTCCAGTTTTATTGAGCTATATCATATTTAACGAAGAAACTTCTGAAAACATTCCAGAAGTAATACCACCACCGCCTTTGCCAGAAATAGATTTGTTGGCAACTGTGCAATGCTACCGCATATGATAATTGATTGACTTCCGTGATAACACGATAGTTGAATCAATTAATAATCAATGAAATATTTTTTAGTACGTCTGGGCATTTTAATGTTCATGACATTGTTTAACATACTAGCGCAAGCCCAAGGTCCTCCCATTACAATAGATAAACCTATTATGTTGGGTGCAAAAAGTCTCACGCTTCAGTCACTTTCTGAATATAGAGAGGTTGGAGAGCGTGCCTACTTTGTAACACCTTTTAAAGCGTTTTACTTGCCCACTTCAAACATGTCTGTTGGGGTACGAATTCCTTTTATAATGGGTAAAAGTAAAACGGAGACTTTGACAGAACCGTTTTCTGGTTTGGGAGACATCCAATTGAGCTATAAGTATCAGTTTCTAAGAAAAGATCAAATGGGTAAAACCTTCCGAGTGTCGGCTAAGTTGATGCAAAATATCGCTGTTGGAGAAACCATTTCAAACTCCGATCTCAATTTTGGTCAACACCAAACCTATCTCGGATTGGTTGGAGGTTATGAAACCTTAAAACACGGCATTTCAAGCGAATTGGGATACCGTTTGGTGCATAGATCAAATAGGCACATGTTGCATGCCAACTTAGGATTTGGGCTGCCATTATTGAAGCCAGTCTATCCTTCCAAGCAACTTAACATCATGTTTGAATACAGTTCGGTATACATGCCGCAACAAGATGCTTTTGCATTGAATTATGTTCAAGGTGTTCAATTTGTGAAAGGGGCTTTCATTATTGAAGGTGGTGCTAGATTGCCTTTAGTGAGGTCAGCAGTAGATATAGACCAAATGAATTTTGGCTTGCTTTTAGGCATACGCTACTTAATTTAAAAAGAAGACAAATGAAAACAATTATAATAACAATGATCTTGGGTGTCTTTATGACCACAGCATCATTTAGTCAAACTAAATCCGGCACAGACAATTTTGAAGTACGTGTTGATGGAATGGGATGTGCATTTTGTGCCAAAGGCTTAGAAATGCGTTTCCAGGAACTCAAACAGATTGAGGACATAAAAATTGACCTTGAATCTGGCACATTAACATTCTCTTACCCTGCAACAGCGTTGCTCACCAGCGATGATGTGGTTAAACAGGTACACAGTGCTGGGTACACGCCAGTAAGTGTGAATGTGGAGAGATTTAATGGCAAAGTAGAGCTAGTAACAGATATACCAGAATTAGAATAATAAATTAATAAATGCCTACCTTCAGAAATGGAGGTAGGCTCAATAAACCTTATAAAAACAGAACACGTGAAATCAATATTTACCCTTTTATGTTTAGTGGCTATCAACTTAACAGGTAGTGCCCAAACATCATTTAGCTGGTCGCCAAACGACAGTATCGTAACCAACCTTAGTCCCAACACATACACGGAACTAAAGATTAAACAAATTAAACAACAGCCTGGATCATTGGATTTAGCCATTGAGGTTGTGTACAATGATATTCCTGCAACTTGGGATGGCATGGTATGCGTATTCGGCTCATGTTTAGGAACAATTCCAGCCGTTGGAGGAACTGCCGATCAATCAACCATTTCTACGGCTAATGATACCGGATATGTGCGCCTAACCGTAAACCCATTCAACGGAACAGAATCGGCTACATTAAGAATTAAAGTGTACGACAAGAACAACCCGTCTGATGGTGATACGGCTACTTGGGTGGTTCAGGGGCAAGGTTTGGGAATTCACGACTATGAAGCTACCAATACTTTGACTATGTATCCAAACCCTGCCATCAACACTTTAAACATTGAGTCGGACGCAAACATTGATAAAGTCCAGTTGGTATCGGTTAATGGTCAGCTTGTGTTTACCAGAGACTTAAATAATACCATGATGACCACACTCGACATATCAGATGTGAAGAACGGTGTATATATGATCAACACCTTTTCTGAGGGAAGGTTGGTTGGTGTAGACAAACTAATGGTCAATGGTAAGTAGCGGACTTAAATACTTATTTGTTGGGCTGTTGTTTTTTTCTTTATCCGCCCAGTGCGCTTTGGTGGATAAAGAATTATACATCATTTCAGATTCTTTAGAAACGGTGCATGGGAGCAAAATGCCTTACATCACGTTTAACGATTCTGATGTGTTTACAGCATACAATCCTGTTATTGAATTACAACAGGGAGATTCTTTGAGGTTATGGGTGTTTAATCAGGACAGTATCGCGCATGAGTTTCAAATAATAAATATCATGACCTCTGCTGTTTCAATACCGTCTATGGATTCTGTGTATGTGCCTTTGTTGTTTAGCAATGTTGGAAACTTCATCTATCATGATCCACTGCAATTTCCTAAGAACACTTTTTTGGGCTTAGGAGGAATGATTGTGGTAAAAGACCATGCACATGACAGTTTTTATTGGAACATCAAAGAGCATGATGAGCAATGGAGCAACATCCTCGTGAACAACGGTACAGTGAATTGGAGCAACTATCAACCAGAGTATTTTACCATCAATGCCAACAGCAATCCAAACATAAACATGGACACAACTGCACGCATTGTGGGGAATGTTGGAGATACTCTGATGCTGTACATTGCAAATACTGGACAAAGCATCCATTCTATGCATTTTCATGGTTACCACGGGACAGTTATGTATTCAAGTAAGAATAGTGCGCATCACGGTTGGGAGAAAGATACATATGCGATCTATCCAATGGAAACGGTCATTATAAGAATAGTACCTGATAAAGAGGGAGAATACCCTGTTCATGATCATAATTTGGTAGCAGTTACCGGGAACAATTTGTACCCCAATGGCATGTTTACCACAATCCTGATAGCACCATGAAAACAATTGTAATACTAGTGAGCATTATGTTCTATATGATACCCAACAATCTGAAGGCGCAGGTAGTTGTAGAGCAATTATTTGCGAAAATGGATGTTTCACCTCAGTATCAACTTTGGGATGGCAATACCACAATGCTTATGGGCTATACTAAATTATTAGGAGCACCAATAAACTTGCCTTCTCCAACATTGATATTTAATGAGGGCGATTCAGTTGAGCTTAAATTGAGAAACTTCTCACAAGCGGCTCCTCATACCATTCATTTGCACGGGCTGGATGTTGATCAACAAAATGATGGTGTGCCACACCTTTCCTTTGAGGTT
>JAUILH010000047.1 GCA_030433115.1 Bacteroidia bacterium
ATAAGTAACCCTAATTTTTATCCATTAATTTCGTCAATATATGTAAGTAAGAAACTAAATGCAGTTAAATATTTACTATTATAATTGACAATTTTTACTGTTTTGCTGTTAATGTTAGAATACTTTCAAGGAAAAATTATCAAAAACAAACTTGAACTTCAGTTTAAGAATACTTTTATATGAAGTATCAAGAATGGCCATCAGAGCACTTCAATGAGCAAGCCTTTGAGGTATTCCCCCTCAGGATGAAAAATGCTGCACGGATGATCTCCAGGTTGAATCAGTCGTTTCAAAACCTTGATTTCTCTTTCCGCACTTATACCAGCCGCTACTATGGTATTATAGAACAGCGCATAGTCTACTACCTGACTACAAGAAAATGTAGCGATGATTCCCCCAGGTTTAATTTGTCGAATAGCAGCAGCATTTAAACGTTTATAGCCTTGAACCGCATTGTGTCTCGCATGTCTGCTTTTAGCGAAAGCCGGAGGATCCAAAATAATGATGTCATAGTCTTCCGGGAGGTCTTTAATATGCTCCACCGCATCTGCACAAATGGATTGATGATTTTGAGATTCAAACCCATTGAGCTTCAAGTTCTCTTCTAATAAATCTAATGCTGGCTGGGAGCTATCCAACGAGTGCACCAATTCAGCCTCATGCAGCATAGAGAACATTGAAAAGCCACCGGTATAGCAGAAAGTATTCAGTACTTTTTTGCCTTTAGACAATTCACCAATCAATAACCTGTTCTCTCTTTGATCAAGGAAAAAACCGGTCTTTTGACCATCTTTCCAGTCAATTAAAAATTTAATGCCATTTTCTGTCGCAATGAGTTGATCCGGAATATTACCAGCCAATAGTTCTTCTCTCAAATTCTCGGAGCTTCCTTTTTTCAGGGAAGACGATACCTTGCAATAAACTGCAGTAACGGCTTCTAAAGACATTAAAGACTCTGCAATCAAGTGTCGAGATTGGTACATGCCAGATGAATGGCATTGCATGACAACCACCCCCGCATAATAATCAGCGATTAAGCCGGGCAGTCGGTCTCCTTCCGCAAAGATCAGTCGAAAACAGTTATTGTTTTCAGAGTATAAACCCAATTTCAATCTGGTGTTCCAGGCATTCTGGATTCGATCATTTAGGAAGTTGCCATCTATTTCTTCATTGAAGAAACTCAACATCCTCACCGAGATAGAACCACTGTCCTGATAGTGACCAATACCAAGGTATTTACCCTTGTTAGATTGAACTTCTACACAATCACCATCTTCAAAATCACCTTCAGATTCTTTAATGGCATTAGAAAACACCCAAGGATGAAAACGTCTCAATGCCTGATCCTTCTTTGATCTTAAAACCAACTTACCTTTTACCTCAATTGCGTTCATAGCAGGCAAATGTATGTTTTTATGCTGGTCAAATTGGACTAAAGTTTTGCATATTTGTCAAAAAAATAATCCAATGAAGTATTTATTGTTTGCAATGATTGCCTGTTTTTTAGTGAGTTGTGGAGATGGCAAAAGGGAAAATTATGTCACTGAAGATGAGAACGGTAATTTGGTGATGAGGAAAGATGTTCAGGAAATTATTGAGGATTTGATCGCTGAATTTGAAACCTGTCGAAACGAAAGCACTAAGAATTTATTGGATTGTAAGCATTTCACAGCAAAAGCACTGTGTGAGTTTTATGAAATAGACGATTTTATTGATGGAAGCGGATATGTGGATTACCATGATATGCACAAGATCATTCTGGGAGAATTGGGAACATGGAAAACAGTAGGTCCGGCTACCAGTCAGGAGGCTTTAAAAGAAGCTCAAGATTATGCTAACAATGGTCAGGCAACGGTTGCCATCAGTAAACGTGATAAATATGGTCATGTAGCCATCATTTTACCCGGACATTTGAAAGCAGGGAGAAGTTGGGGTTTAGATGTACCAAATTGTGCCAGTTTCTTTCTGGTGAAGGGTCTGAAACCATTTAGCAACAAACCTTTGAATTACGCGTGGAGCAATAATCAAGACATCATGCTCTATACCAGGAAAAAATAGTTACGATCTGTTGTCGTCTTCAAGAATGGTCGTGTAATGCTTCAAGCTTCTTAAAACTAAAGTGATCGCTCCAGCTACTCCAAGTACGATCAAATAATCATTGTTGAACTCATAACGTTCCCAATATCCATGCTCAATAAATGGGCTTAGGTCGCGAATGATATCCACAAAAATAAATCCTAAAACAGTCGCAAAAAAGCCACTGTACTCCCTTTTAAGAACAGTTTTAAGAGAAAATTTAACCTCAGACTTTGTCCATAACTTAAAATTTGGAACAAAGGCAGGCACCTTTTTAGACCAACTTATGTAGTCCTCTCCAAATTTTCTTTCCAAAAAGCGTTCTTCTGCAAACATAATGCGCTCATAGTAAAGCCAGTAAGCCAAAGTCACAGCAATTACAAACCATAAATTAAAAACATAAGCCACAATACCTATCCACATGAAGTAGTTGCCAACATACAGTGGGTGTCTCACAATTGAGTAGATTCCAGTGCTGTTTAAAACATCTGCAACTTGTTCGGAAGTATTTCTACCAGAGGTATTTCTCGGCGTAGTACCAATGGCATAGGCTCTAAAAATAAAACCTGCTACAGAGATAAAAATGGCAATAATGGTATACAAATTGCGTTGATCTGATGAGACCCCGGAATAATCTGTGAAATAAATCGCGGGAATAGCAGCCAGGAAGAGGACTACAGGGATTTGTCCACGGTACTTAAACAAAATGTTGCCGGAATCTTCCAGTGAATGAATTAAAGCCATTTCTTGTCGTTTATTTTACTATATTGCGAAACTGCAATTGTGAGGGCGAATTTATGAATTAATTTTAGGAGATGGCGGAGAAAATAAAATATGAATTAGAATTCCCAATAAGAACCTCTACCAAGGTTTTATATAATATGTTGAGTACCCCTAGTGGTTTGTCTGAATGGTTTGCTGATGATGTGAATATCAGAGGTGATGTTTACACGTTTTTATGGGATGGCAGCGAAGAAAAAGCCACTTTGTTGACTAAGAAAAATAACGAGTATATCAAGTTCAGATGGCTGGACGATGAAGAAGATAGCAAGTATTATTTTGAAATGAGAATTCAAATTGATCCCTTGACAAAGGATGTAGCTGTTTTAGTAACAGATCATGCAGAAGAAGATGAAGTGGATGAAGCTAAGGATCTTTGGGATAGTCAGTTAAATGAGTTGGCGCACGTCTTAGGCGCCTAATTTCAATCTACATATAATTAAGAGGTGAAGAAGCTTCACTGGTTAATCATTAAGTCTTTTGTAGGTCCATTTATGGCCACCTTCTGCATTTCTATGGTCTTTTTGGTCATGCAGTTTCTATGGAAGTACATTGATGATTTGATGGGCAAAGGTCTGGGCAACGAGATCATTCTCGAGTTGCTATTATATGCGTCTGCCGATTTGATCCCAATGGCACTGCCTTTAGCGGTGTTACTGAGCTCCATCATGGTGTTTGGGAAATTTGGAGAACTCAGTGAGCTCACCGCCATGAAATCAACAGGAATCTCTCTTTTTAGAATTTTTCTTCCTCTCACTACACTGGTATTCATCATGAGTATTGGAGGTTTCTTTTTTTCAAACTATACTTGGCCATCAGCACATTTTAAGATGAGAGTCTTGATAAGTGACATAGCCAATCAAAAGACCAGTTTGCAGTTCAAAGAAGGAGAATATTTCAATGAAATTCCAGACCACTCCATCTACATTGGCAAAAAAATAGACGACAGTCATTTTGAAAAGATCACGATTTCGGATATGACAGTTGGTCAGGGATACAGGTGGAGAGAGATTTACGCTGAGCGTGCTGAAATAAAAAAATCAAAAGATGGCGCCATCTTATTGATCAACCTATATGATGGCTTTTCTGATGAGGAGTTGGTGCCAAACAGTGCTCAAAAAATTGCCAACCCTTTCAGGCATACGGATTTCAAAAAATTAAGCCTGACACTTGATTTAAGTCAGTTTACATTGAGAAGAACCGATTTGGGCGGTTATCAGGAGTCGCTTCTATTCAAGAACTATGAGCAGCTCAGTGAGGATGCAGATTCCCTTAAAAACACCAGAAATACCATCATTCAGAAATCGAACAGCATACTCAAAAACAAGCTGTTCCTTTTCAGAGACACCAATGATCTGAAAATGGCAGACTCCCCGCCTATTCCCATTGTTTTTGAGACTGCTGACAGTATCAAGCGGAAAAACGTATTTACCATAGCCAATCGTGTGGTTACTCAGAGTGTCGTAGATATTAACAGTAAGCTCGATACTGACATATATCACACCGAAGAACTGATCGTTTTTGTGGACATTGCCAGAAATCGAATTTTCTCCTTATCAATAGCCATTCTGGTGCTTTTCTTTATCGGTGCTCCCCTTGGTGCCATCGCTAAAAAAGGAGGAATCGGATACCCGGTTATGTTTGCTGTGATCTTTTTCCTCTTTTATTACATGCTCAGTATCACAGGTGAAAAGCTTGCCAAACAAGGTGTACTCTCACCATTTATGGGTGTTTGGTTAAGCACCTTTGTACTTGCGCCAATTGCATTATTTTTGTCGGTCAAAGCCAACAATGATTCGGTCTTGTTTGATAAAGAATTCTATAAGAAATTGATCTTTTGGAGGCGCAAAAAATGAAAATTCTACAGCTCTGTCATAAACCTCCATTTCCACCCAAAGACGGCGGCTGTCTGGCCATTAGCAATATTTCATGCGGACTGGCGGACAGTAATGTTGAGTTGGACATACTTACCATTGAGACAGAAAAGCATCCCTTCAAACAATCGGATGTTCCTGAAGCTTATCGAGACAAAATCAATATCTCTGCGGTGCATGTGGATACCAGTCTCAATTTAGTGGATGCTTTTTCAAGTCTGATTACCTCAGATTCTTACAATATTTCGCGCTTCTTCACACCGGATGTTGACATGAAACTGACTGAGATTTTACGGAGTAAAAAGTATGACATCATCCATTTGGAAAGCCTGTTTGTGACTCCTTATATTGGAACAATCAGACGTCTATCTAAAGCGAAAATTGTCCTGAGATCGCACAATCTTGAATTCATGATCTGGGAACGTTTGGCTTTGAAATCGGGCAATCGTGCCAAGAAGACTTATCTGAAAGTATTGGCTAAACAACTCAAACGATATGAACTGGCTACGCTCAATGATGTAGATGGATTGGTATCTATTAGCTTTGAAGATGAGGAAAAGTATAAGTTGATTCAACCAAATTTGAAGACCATTAACATCCCGTTTGGTGTAGACATGAGTGATTACAGTTCTACGGAGAGTTTTAAACCTAAATCTTTTTTCCATTTAGGGTCTCTCGAATGGAAGCCCAACTTGGAAGGTGTTAAATGGTTCCTGAAAAATGTTTGGCCGGTATATCATGCCAAAAGTCCTGAATCTGTTTTCTTGTTGGCAGGCCGAAATATTCCGGAAGAATTCTCCCAAAAGAATATACCAGGGGTTCAGGTGGTTGGTGAAGTGGACAATGCTCAAGATTTTATTAAATCTGCCGGTACCATGATTGTACCAATTCTGGCTGCTGGTGGAATTCGAGTCAAAATCATTGAAGGCATGGCCTTAAAGGTCCCCATCATATCCACCTCCGTTGGTGCAGAGGGCATTCATTTTGAAAATAACAAACACATTTTGATAGGTGACACACCTGAATCATTTGCAGCACAGATGCTCAAAACAGATGATCTCAACTTAATGAATGAGATTACTCAAAATGCCTTGGATTTAGTCAGTCGTGACCATAACAATACGAGTTTGATACAGCAATTGCTTCAGTTTTACAATCAACTCTTGTCTACATGAAGTTAGTTTGTATCCTGTCAAGATTTCCGTTTCCCTTAGATAAAGGCGATAAATTGCGGGCTTACTACCAGCTCAAAGATTTGTCTAAAAACAACGACATTTATTTGTTCTGTCTCAACCCTGAAGACGTAAAAACATCTGATCTAGATGAACTAAAGTCGTTCTGCAAGGAAGTCCACGTTCATCAAATTCCCTCCTGGAAGCAAAAACTGAAGGCGTTTTTCGCGCTTTTTGGAAGTCGCCCCATCCAGGTAGCCATGTTCTATTCTTCAGTCATTAAAAGAAAACTGAACAAAGAATTGGATAGAATTCAACCAGACCATATTTTTTGTCAATTAATCAGAACCACTGAATACGTTAAGGACCGATTCGACACTCAAAAAACAATTGATTATATGGACGCCTTGTCTACTGGCATGCAAAGAATGAGTTCGGAGAGTAAGTTCCCCATGAAACAACTGTATGCCCTTGAAGGCAGGCGGTTGACCAAGTATGAAAACGTCATTTTCGACTATTTTGACCAGCATACCATAATTTCGGAGCAAGACAGAGACTTGATATACCATCCCAAGAGGAAAACAATTCGTGTAATTAGAAATGGAGTTGACATACATCAACTAAGGCATTTGGACGTCCCGAAAAAATATGATTTGGTATTTCATGGAAACATGAATTATCCGCCAAATGTAACCAGTGCAATCTATATTGCGAATCAAATTTTACCAGCTGGCGAGAAAAATGGACTTAAGCTGACGGTTTTATTATCGGGAACCACGCCTCATGTCAAAGTTCAGGAACTTGCTAATGATCAAGTGACAATTGGAGGTTGGGTAAATGACCTGAGAGAGGCGTATTGTTCCGCCAATATTTTCATTGCGCCTATGCTTATTAATACCGGCTTGCAAAACAAAATCCTGGAAGCCATGAGTTTAGAGGTGCCATGTGTTATCAGTTCTATGGCAAATAACGCAATTGGAGCTGTTGAAAATGAACATGTATTGATTGCCAACTCTCCTGAGGAGTATATTCAGAAAATCGAATGGATTTATGATAATCCTGAAGAAAGCGCCGAGATGATTAGAAAAGCCCGGCTATTTATTGAAGAGAATTATTCCTGGGAGCAAAATAATAGGCGATTAGAGCAGCTATTAAAATCGTAACTTTGCAAAAAAATTATTGTTGTGGTATTACATTCGATTGAAGAAGCGATAAGCGATATTAAACTGGGAAAGGTCATTATTGTTGTAGATGATGAGGACAGAGAGAACGAGGGTGATTTTGTGGCAGCAGCAGACTGTGTGACTCCGGAAATGATCAATTTCATGGCAACGCATGGTAGAGGGTTGATTTGCGCTCCATTGATTGAAGAAAGGTGTGATGAATTAGGTCTGGAGCTAATGGTTAATACGAACTCTGCAGCTTATGAGACACCATTCACTGTTTCCGTGGATTTGATTGGTTATGGATGTACAACTGGTATTTCTGCCAGTGATCGATCTAAAACAGTCAAAGCTTTGATTGATCCAAATATAAAGCCGGAAGAACTAGGTAAACCAGGCCATATTTTCCCTTTGAGAGCTAAGTCCGGAGGAGTGTTGAGACGAATGGGACATACAGAAGCAGCTGTAGATTTGGCAAAGATGGCTGGATTCCAACCAGCTGGTGTGATTGTGGAAATCATGAATGAAGATGGTACAATGGCCAGATTGCCAGAATTGCTCAAAATTGCTGAGAAATTTGACTTGAAAATCATTTCTATTGCTGATTTGATTAAGTATAGATTGGAGAATGAGAGTTTGATTGAAGGGAAATCTAAGATTGAAATTGAAACACCTTTTGGACAATTTACACTTCAGGCTTTTGAACAAACTACCACAGATGATACACATTTGACTCTTAAAATGGGAGACTGGAGTGAAGATGAGGAAGTCCCGGTAAGGGTCCACTCTTCTACCCTATTTAACGATTTAAAATCTGTTCTGGACAATAATTACAGTCCGTCTATTCAAGATGTGATGCGCTATATAGGAAATCATGGAAAGGGACTTATTGTGATCATGAATCAACACAATAAGGACCACAATTTAGTACAGACGCTTGAAACTATGAAGAAAACAGGCAGCTTGGATCCAACTTCATTGCCGCTTAAAATGGACAAACGAGATTACGGTGTTGGGGCTCAAATCATACGTGAACTGGGTGTGCGCAAAATGCAACTGATCACGTCAAATACCAAAGCCAAGCATATTAATCTCGGCTTTGGTCTTGAAGTAATTAGTACTATCAACTTGATGGAGCATGCGGTTTAGCCGGATCTAATCTAACCTTCCTAAGTGAATGATTCGTCCCCCCGTTTGGTTGATAGGATGAACATGTTTTCCAATAACCACACCTTTATATGGTGCATAATAAGTTTTGGTCTTTTCACCGAAGACATTTCTCACCACAGCAATTTCCTCACCCTCCTCAACAATGTCAACTACTTGAGGAAATACTTCCAAGATGCCGCCTTTGTCTGAATAAATCCATTTTGAAGACGGACACATGATACTAGACAACTCCGATTTATCAATGTTTCCTGGAATCATTTTCAAATCATTCAAAACATTGAAAATACCTCCTAAACCAGATCGAATCATTCCTTTTTGGAACTTATTTGGGTCCCCTACTTCAACAGTTATTGCTTTAACACCAATGTCCATGGCGGCCGACCTCAATGTACCATCTTTACCAGGAGCATCTAAAATGATCTCAGCGTCTTGCAGCAAAGCCATTTTTTTGGTGATTGGGTCCGACATATCTGCCCTGATGTAGTAGGAATTGACCCTCCCAAAACTCGCTGTATGCAGATCAATTAAGTAATCGAGTTGTGAAATGATGCGATCCATCAAACGGTGCGCATAGATATTACTCTCGTTGCCGTCAGGTTTCCCTGGAAAGATCCTATTTAGATCTTCCTGATCGGGAAATCTTCTTTCGTGTCTCAAAATGGAAGGCACATTCATAACTGGCACCGCCACAATGGTTCCGGATAGTTCTTCGGTTTCAATCTGACTCATCAGTCTTTGAACTACTGATAAACCATTTAACTCATTGCCATGCACTACTGCCGTGACGCCCAATGTTGGACCAGGGTGTGCACCTTTAGCAACAATAATGGGAATATGAATGTCCTGCCCAATTCCATTGGCTACCAAGTCTACCCAGAATTTGTGAATGGTGTTGGCAGCCAATTCATTAAACCTGGGTTTTGTAATGATCTCTTTGTGCATGATTACATTAATTCGTTGATGAGTGACTCGTCTGAGTTGAGAGATTGAAATAACTTTTTCTTGAAATTTCCATTGACACCATAAAGACTGATGGCCATTTTGTCTATGGCAATAGTTGCCATAATGGTTTGAATGTAGCCATCAATCAGGTCGTCAAAGCCAATTCCCAATTTATTAAAGCCTTTTCGGTCCATCATGAGTAGTCTGCTAATGTCACTTTGCCAGTTATTCTCTTTGTCTTTGAAAGATAGGTTTGTTCCAAGGTAACTCCATGAATGTGTGCCATCATCTAGAGATTTCACCAAAGGTTTGGCAGCTCTTCTGGCGTAAATATTCAAAGGTTTATAACCATCTTTAGTGGCGTGAATCATAAACCTGAAATCGAGCACATAGCTTTCCAACTTGGCATTTGGAACCGTACCTACATGGTAAAATTTGCCTTTGCTGCCAGTTGAGCTCCATTCATAGTTACCAATCAAACTTTGCACAATGAATTGGTCATATTCATAATCTCTACTCATGAAGTCCTCAAGTTCTTTATCATTCACAATGGTGAACACGCCTTGTCCCGCATTGCTGTAGGGAATTTTAACCACTGCTCTTCCACCAAATTTACTCACCCAAAACGGAATTTCGTTCTTATTCACATCCCAGATGGTTTCTGGTCTTGAAATGGTCAAACCGTTTTCTTCCAACTCAGAGTTGAACATACTGTACGCCTTGTCAGCCAGCATTTTGTTTCTTCCACCAGCCAAACAAGTGACTATAGGATTGGCAATAATGGTTTTGCTTTTGAGGGGTAAACGACTCCATGGTTTTTGAGTCAAATACCTAAAACATGCTCTGAAAGATTTCCATTCACCATTAATGTTTGACTTAAGGATGTTGTCTTCCCATTTAACATGGTCAGTGTCCCCCAGGTAATAAGGAATTAAATACACAGTTTCATTAAAGTAATCCGACATAGCCTGAGCGTATCCGGATGCTTCCATGTAATTCTTATCGTATACCACACACAAACCGCCTTCAATCAGTCGTTTTCCTTTTAGAAGTGGCGCAAAAGTTTGCTCAATGAAGCGCATATACCCCCCGTTTTCTTTGAAATCGTTTAATAAAGGCATTGATTTCTGTCCGGATGGACAGGAGTTGTTTTCTATCACTACCATTTGCCGGTTGCCTCTTTCGGTTGTGACATGAAGTAAATCTGTTCCCGCCAATTGATAATACTTGGGACGGTAGCTCATAAGTTGCTGTAAATATCCTTTATTCACGCCAGGATGAAGGTGACAATAGCGCTCTGCAATTCTATCGCTTCCCAGCTCCATGAAATAAGCGATCATTGGGTGAATTGTGGCATTAATAACGGTTGGGTACCAGTGGTTTTCTTGTTCAAAGTTGCCAGGTGTAAAGATTTCTGTTTTAGCCATGTTAGTCTTTTATAAAAATGTCGTTTTTGCGTTCAAATGTTTTTAGTTCTATTGGGTATCCGTTTGGGTCTTTGAGGAATACACTTTTTTGTTCTCCTGCCTCACCGGCAAACATTAAGTGGGGATCGATTAAAAATTCGACTCCGTCTTGTTTCAATTGCTTAGTTATTTTGTGCCACTCATTCCATTCTAAAATGGCACCAATGTGGGCAATGGGATAATCGTTCTCATACCATTGAAAAGTATCAATGATGTCATTCAGCTTCCTTGACTCGTTGAAGGTGATCTGATTGCCATAGAAGTTGATGTCGATCCAGTTATTACCTTCTCTACCAATTTTTGCCAACAGGATATCCTGATAGAATTGCCTGGTTTTTTCCAGATCTTTGGCTGGAAGTGCTATGTGAAATGCTGCTGTCATCGTATTAGTTTTCAGAATCATCTGTGTCATCACTTTCAAACTCTGTTTGTTCTTCCATTTCTTTCTCAAGCAGAGAAAAATTAAGGTCAATCAAGATCAGGATTGTATCATCTCCATCTTGCATTAAAAATGCTTTCTCAATACCTTTCATGGCAGTTGGTCGGGTAATTTTTGCATCACCTGCTACTACTGCTTCTATGAAAGACTTTTGGGCTTCACTATCGTAAGCCGACAATCGTTTAATTTTAGTTGCCATTGCTTTAAAATTTTAATCAATATTAATGCGGAGTTTGATCAACTTGAGTTATGACCTGATTAAATTTTCTGAAAAAGTGCTATTTTTGGTGTTTATCACTTTGTTAATGTCAATTATTAGTGAAATAACATGAAACTAGATGCAATTGATATCAAAATCCTTGATTTTCTCCAAAAGGATGCTAAGACAACCGCTGCTCAAATGGCTGATAAGTTGGCTTTGAGTCCTACTCCAATCTATGAGCGCATTAAAAAAATGGAGAAGAGTGGCGTTATCAAAGCTTATGTGGCCATTGTTGATCCTGAGAAATTGAACAAAGGTTTGATCGTATTCATGAATATTACGATTAAAGACCATTCCTTAAGAGAGCGAACTCAGTTGCTCAGAAAATTAAGCAGCTTTCAAGAGGTCATGGAGTTATACCATACTTCTGGAGCATACGATTTTAAAATCAAAGTGAGATTTAACAATGTAAAAGCTTACCGCGACTTTCTGGTAAATGAAATTGCGCCATTATCCAATATTGCGGATATCGATAGCCAAATTGTAATGGAGGAAATCAAAGCGACTACATACCTAAAAGCGAAACCTATGTGGTAAGCATAAAAAAGCCCGCTCCAAATGGAACGGGCTTTCAGTTCTATATAATGTAGGCTTACTCTTCTGCCAACAATACATCATCAATCCATCCAACAGACACAGAGTGGTAATTTTTCTTAGCTTTTGAATAAATCTCCAGAGCCTCTTCCATTCTGCCATTTTCCTTCAATGCAGCATAGATAGGTCTGAGGAATTTGCCACGACCAACAGTCATTAAGAAGTTGATAATGCGTTCGTCAGTCTCTTTGTACCCTCTTTCAATGGATTTTACTAACCAGGCAGACAATACCTCACTGTTACCAGAGTTGGTAAATTTGAAGGCTTTATCTAGTTCTGCCATTTGCTGAGTAGAAATGTCTTCATCAATTAATCTCACAAAGTGAAGTGACTGTTGGAAAGACCATTCAGCAGATCCTTCAGCGACTTCCGTAGCTGATTTTCCATTTTTGAAGTCAGCCATTGCAGTTTCTACTTCTTCAAACTTAGAACTCTTAATTTCAACATGGCTTTCCGGCAAACCAGCACCATATACCCACTCATCAATATTCACTTCATAATCTCCTGTTGATAATAACTCTTTATCCAGGTAAGCAAGAAAACGCTCGGTAGTCATGGTTTGGAATTGATGCTTATCAAAATATGACTTCAAAAATTCATCCCATTTCTCTCTACCAACTTTGTTCTCCAACATTTTCAGGAAGAATGCTCCTTTGTCATAAGCAATGGCCGTTAATCCATCTTCTGGATTTCTTCCGTCTAATTCCAGTTTCAAATGCGTGTCTTTCATGTTATCATTTGCCTTGAAATCTTCAATCTCAGCTCTCAAATCTTGCTGACTCAATAACAGCAACATGTCTGCATACTCCTTACCGTATACTTTTTCCATGATTCTGTTTTCGAAATACACAGTGAAACCTTCGTTTAACCAGAAATCATCCCAAGTGGCATTGGTTACCAGGTTACCAGACCATGAATGTGCCATTTCGTGTGCAATCAAGGATACTAAAGACTTGTCTCCAGCCAAAATAGTTGGTGTTGCAAAGGTTAATCTTGGATTCTCCATTCCACCATAAGGGAAACTAGGCGGTAATACAATCACGTCATATCTGTCCCACTTGTACTCTCCATACAAATGCTCGGCAGCGATCAACATTTTCTCCATGTCTCCAAACTCATAGTGAGACGCTTGTAGCATTGAAGGCTCAGAATACACACCCGTTCTTGGGCCAATCTCAGCAAACTCTAAATCTCCAACAGCCAAAGCCAAAAGGTAACAAGGAATGCTCTGCTTCATTTCAAAATCATAGCTCCCATTATCGTTTTTACGCACGGGATTGCTGGCACTCATTACAGCCATCAAATCACTGTCGCATTTCACTTTTGCGGAATAAGTAATTCTCTGAGTTGGTGAATCCTGACAAGGCACCCAGGTTCTCGTTAGAATTGCCTGCCCTTGAGTCAATAAATAAGGGTGCTTCTTTCCGGCAGTCTGACTGGGGTCTAGCCATTGCAATGCTTCAGAATGCTCAGTTGTATTATAATGAATCTCAACGAATTTAGTTTCAGGCTTAACAGGAATTTCATACCCCATTCCAAGTAGTTCGTCCTGAGCAATGATCTTATACTCAACTTCTTCTTTTCCGTCTAGAAGGATATCCGCAATATCTAATCCTTTGGCATCAAAAACGAACTTCCCTTTATTGTCGTGATGAATCAAATCCAATCGCGCAATGCCATGAATTGTTTTAGACTCAAAATCAACAGTCATATCCAAATGAATGTGCTTAGTACCTACTTCATAGGGATTTGAGAAACTGTGCGGATCTTTTGAGACTTCAACTGTTTCCGACTCAGTATTTTCGTCTACTGGTTTTTCATCAACTGCTTCTTTTTCAGTTTTTTCCTCCTTCTCAGAGTCTTCTTTTTTATCGTTGCAAGCTGTGCCAAAGATGGCCATTGAAATGATACTTGCAGAGATCAATACTTTTTTCATAAAATTTCCTTTGCGCCGACAAAAGTACATAAATCTGCTTGCTTATTCCCCATACATTATATAAGAAGTAACAATTCACCGTTAAAAACAACATTTTTACCGATTAAATATTGATCGAGATCGGGTTGAAAAAAATAAGTATCTTGCTGCGCTTAATTTAGGGTTTGGAGCGATCATTTACTGAATATGGCTCAATCCGGAAAATCAAAAATAAAATATACAATGAGTAATGTATTAGACACCTCCAAAGAAAGTACCTTCATGGGACATCCTAAAGGACTTTTTGTTTTGTTTTTCACCGAAATGTGGGAGCGTTTTTCTTACTATGGCATGAGAGCCATTTTGATGATATACATGATTACGGAAGCTGTAGGAGACAATCCAGGAATGGGCATGTTGGAAAAAGATGCTTTGGCCATTTACGGATGGTACATAATGTTAGTCTACGTGATGTCAATTCCGGGAGGAATTATTGCCGATAAATTTATTGGTCAAAAGAAAGCAGTTCTTGTTGGAGCAATAATTTTATGTGCTGGTCATGGCGTTTTGGCAATTGAAAATGATACAGCTTTCTACTCTGGACTTGGACTAATTATTTTAGGAGTTGGTATGTTGAAACCCAACATTAGTACAATGGTTGGAGGACTCTATAAACCAGGTGATATCAGAAGAGATAAGGGATTTAGCATTTTCTATATAGGTATTAATCTGGGCTCTTTATTAGCAACAATTTTTGTTTCGCTTGTGGCTAAGTATTATGGTTGGCATGCAGGCTTTGGATTAGCCGGAATTGCAATGTTGGCGGGCTTATTATTCTATTTGGCTGGACAAAAACATTTGACATTTGTAGGAAATAAACCAGAAAAGGTTAAAAATGATGAAAGCTCCATAGGCAAATTGTACGGAAAACTTCTGAAATCTCCTGTTCAATTGGTAATTACAGGTATATTACTAATCATATCTTTTGTGGCTGGATTATCTATGGATAGTTTTGATAAATGGGGATATGTAGCGCTGTTTGTATTTATAAGTTTGGTTACTGGTTTGTTGATGATGGTATACAAGGATTTGAAATCCAAGGTGATGCAGGACCGATTTGTTGTTTTACTTCTGTCTTTTTTAATTGTAATTGTATTTTGGGGGGCCTTTGAACAAGCTGGTGGTCTGATGTCAATTTATACTGAAAATAAAACTGATCGATTTTTATTTGGTTGGGAAGTTCCTACTGCCATGTTCCAAAGTTTGAATGCCGCCTTCATCACGATATTTGCTGTTGGTGTGGCTGGTATTTGGGCAAGAAGAAAATTAAAAGGTAAAGAATCTTCCTCTCTGTTTAAAATGGCTATTGGAACCATGATCATGGGCTCAGGATTTATATTTATGATCTTTGCTGCAACTGAATTCGAGAATAGCGGAAGTTCTTCAATGATTTGGTTGATTTTGGCTTACCTGTTTCACACCATTGGTGAACTTTGTGCATCTCCCGTAGCTCTATCTTTTATTACTAAATTATCGCCTATTAAGTACGGATCTTTGATGATGGGAGTCTATTTTGCGGCAACTGGTCTTGGAGGAAAAGTTTCTGGTATCGTTGGTGAAGCTGCTTCTAGTTTTGGTGAATACAAAATTTTTGCGGGGATCACTATTTTTACGATGGTATTTGGATTTTTAATGATTCTGCTTCTAAAACCACTCAAACGTCTGACGCACGGTGCAGAAGACAATGAGAGAGAAATTCATACGGACGAGACAGAAGGTTTTGAATTGGCAGACGAATCAAACGTTTAGTCCATGGCGAACACCGCTGAGAAGGAAGTAGGCTTATTTGATACCAAAATTTTTGGTCACCCGTCAGGACTGTTTGTTCTGTTCTTTACGGAAATGTGGGAAAGGTTCTCGTTCTACGGAATGAGGGTTTTACTGGTTAATTTCCTCACAATGACCTTGATTGGTTATAACCCAGGATGGGAATGGTCAGTAGAAAATGCTGGAGCGCTCTACGGAACCTATGCAGGTCTCATTTACCTCACTCCCATTCTTGGAGGAATGATTGCTGATAAGTATCTGGGGTACAAACTAACTGTAACACTCGGTGCACTTATCATGACCTTTGGTCATGCTGCAATGGCTCTAGATACCGAGATTTCATTGTATGCAGGATTGGCTTTACTCGTTATTGGAACAGGTTTTTTCAAACCTAACATCACATCCATCATCTCTGAAATGTATAAGGAGCTGCCAGAGAAGAAAGATGGCGCCTTTACCATTTACTACATGGGAGTTAATGCCGGTGCTTTCTTTGGAATGTTGCTGTGCGGATATATGGCGGCCAAACTTGGATGGGCATGGGGATTCGGATTGGCTGGCGTTTTTATGTTGTTCGGAACACTGCAATTTTGGCTGGCTGGTAAGCTGTTCGGAAAAATTGGAGACAAACCAAAAGAAATTCGTGAAGCACAAAATGAAGAGCATGAAGTCATTGACGCCAAAGAAGTTGAACCGGAGACCAAAAGAAATCCATTTACACTACTCGATAAAATATTGACGGTAATCTGTTCGGTCATTGGATTGGCATACCTGATCAATGACCCCATGTCTAAACTAGGAGGTGCCAACCTCTTTAACTTTGAAGTTGGCGCTTTATCAGGACAAAATGTTGTGGTGCTTTTTGGCTTGTTGCTATTTTTAGTATTGGTTATTAGGAGAATTTCTCGCTACGAAAGGGTGGTTCGAGACCGTATGATTGCCTTTGTCATTTTTGCATTTTTCACCGTGTTTTTCTGGATGGCTTTTGAACAGGGCGCTTCTTCTTTGGTAATTTTTGCAAGAGATAACGTAGATAGGGTACTCAGTGGAGACGCAGCTCTGATTTTTAATATTGTCAATGCCCTCTTAGTGATTATCCCGTTAGGTATCATTACATGGGTTTTATGGCTGTTGGGAAAAAGAACTTTCAAGACAATCCCCGTCTCCAATGTTGTATTGGTAATCTGTTTTGCCAGCATGTGGGCCTTGGTTATCTGGAAAATCAATAGAGACTTTAATACGACCGGTTATGATGTGACTTATCAAACGGTGAAAATGCCTGACCTGGATGATAAAGGCAAGCAAAAGAAAACCAAAAAGGGAGAGTTAATCTTCAAAAATGTCCCGGTTACGATTGAGACCTCTCAATCCCAGGTTGACAGTCTGGTTGCTGCTGGTGGAATCCTTAAAACAGAAGAGATTGCAGAGATTGCAGACCTGGAAGATTTGGAAAAAGGACAGGCCATATATATCATTCGAGAGGATAAAGACAGTGAAGCTTTTGGTTATGTTGCAGAAGACAGGTTGGATGAATTCAAGGAAAGAGGTAAAGAACTGAAAAGAGACAATGGCTTAATCCAGGCAACAGTTGTCAAAGTAAAAGCCAATGAAGTAAAAATTGAAGAATCGTGGTTCAGCATTCTGAACTCATTTTTCATTATCGCATTTGCTTCCTTGTTTTCCAGGTGGTGGGACAGTAAGTACAATCCTTCAGGTTCAGTTAAATTTGCACTTGGACTGATCGTTATGGCGGTTGGATTTGGACTGCTCGCATTCGGGGCTTACGGTGTTGAGGACGGCGACAAGGTGAGCATGATTTGGTTAATTTTAGCATATCTGTTTCATACGCTTGGAGAATTGTGCCTGTCACCTGTGGGCTTATCTTACGTGAGTAAACTGGTGCCTGGAAGAATGATTGCATTTATGTTTGGTATGTGGTATTTGGCCATTGCCATTGGAAACAAATTGGCAGCTGTTATCGGTGGCGAAATTGAAAACATTACGGAACAATATAATCTATCCACATTCTTCTTGATTTTTACCATTGTTCCAATTACGGCAGGAATCATTGTACTACTATTGGGACCTTTACTCAAAAAATTAATGCACGGTATCAAGTAAACTATGAAACAGGTGTTGCTCATATGGTTGTTTTGCAGTCCGCTCCTCTCCTATTCCCAAACTATCACGCCGGAAGATCAAGAGCAAATTAAAGCAGCTGTG
Organism: Bacteroidia bacterium; assembly: GCA_030433115.1. Taxonomy (GTDB): domain Bacteria; phylum Bacteroidota; class Bacteroidia; order Flavobacteriales_D; family JAUILH01; genus JAUILH01. The sequence continues at coordinate 17,904 of JAUILH010000047.1, forward strand.
AGGACCTGGATTCTCAATAAAACTTTGAAAGATCCCGGTTCCTACAAAAGTGATTCGTTTTACGATTTTGAGCCAGTCATTGATTTGAATGGAGATGCTGAAGCTGCCTACGAAAAGTGGATTACAGAAGAACACCAGGCTTTAACCGACTTCTTTTCGGATACCACCAATACGGATCAAAATTTTTCAGACAGCACCAAACAAGTGGTTAAGGCACTTGAAGTTAAATACCATTCTTTTGAGAAGGAGCACATTGGCTTCAAGGTAAAGCATCAATTTCATGCCAAGGATCGGCGTGACAACCCCCTCTTTTACGAAACTGAATTTGTATTGGACAGAGACTTCAATATTCGCGAAACCTCAGTCAAAGAAAGAATGCAGTCGGTTGAAAAAACTGGTTAATATTCAGTAGTTTCCTGAGTATAGTACTCCAATAAATCCGATTCTATGATATGAATGTCCGTGAAATAAAAATGGATGATCTCTCTGTAGCTGAATCCTTTTGTACTCATTACCATGGCGCCTTCCTGACTTAGTCCTACGCCATGACCGAAACCTTTGCCGTTTAAAACTACCTGATCTCCGGAAACACTGATGGAAAAGAAGGTTGATTTAAGTTTCCAATCTCTTCTGATGTCTCTGAGTGGAATGCCATAGATTGGTGACACAAAAAATGCCTTTCTGTAGGGTTGTTTGAAGGAGACTGCCTGAGCTCTGGCGGCAGAATCTGCAATGGGATATTGGAAGCTGTTTCTCAAATAATCTAACCATCGCTTTCTTGAAATGGACTTCTTCCAGGTGTAATTAGGTTTGCCAACAGAATACGGATCTTTAACGCTCCTCAAATAAGGCAGTGGTACGTTCCAAACATCTTCCGAGTTCGCTGTTTGCCCACCACTATTCGAATAAAATGAGGCAGTGATCAGTTGTAAATCATGATCAATGATTACTTGTCCCTCGGTGGCTTTAACCGCTTCATAGATGGTTTTATTATACCGACATTTGTTCTTGTAAACCTGACAATTTACCAGGTCCGTTAGCATGAAGCCTTCTTTGGCGTGCTTGTGCTCATTTTTAAGTGCATAGGTTCTACTGATGATGGCTTGTACTTTGTAATACTCAAGATTTTGTCTTGAACCAGATTCAGATTCAATGACGCCAGCCAGATAATAATAAAGAGAAACTTGATTTACGATTCGTAATTTTCCATTGTCAGGTGTAATCTGAAGGTCTCCCTGGTATGTTCTTTCACGATATGACGGCGATATGGTTTTAACCTTAAACTCTGCTTCATCGGCTTTCTTTCTAACATGAATGGTATCATAAGTACCTAGTACTTTTGTGCCATCGGAGAGCACACATTTTCGATCAGAATAAGAGACATAGTACACATTCCCTTCATACAATTCGCCCGCCAAAATAGAGTCTCCAAAAATTTGATAACCTCTGTGAGCGTAGCTAATTCGCAACTTATGGACGGAAATATCTCTAAAAATGCCTATGTCCATTATTTTACTGTCATCCGCCCACGACAGACTTTGAACTAACAGGAAAGCTATGGCAATAATGACTCTCAATCGACCTTTAGTTTATTAACTACAGGCAAAAATAAAACCATTCTTTTCGAGATCTTTAGCCCGCTTTGAGAGTTTTCAACATGAGGCTGGCAGTTTTTTGAGAGGCGCCTTTATTGCCTAGCACTGTTTTTAGTTCCGCATAGCCTTCCAAAACATGAGCTCTGTGGGAAGTCTCTAGGATTTTATTGAGTTCTTCAATCACATTTTTTGTGGTCAATTCATCCTGAATCAATTCTTTTACAAGCGGACGATCCAAAATCAAATTAACCAGAGAAATGTATTTAATTTTGATGAGTTTCTTAGCCAATAAATAGGATAACTTATTCCCTTTGTAGCAGACCACCTGGGGTACAGAAAACAGTCCGGTTTCCAATGTAGCTGTGCCTGAAGTAACCAGTGCTGCATGACTGCAATTCAGTAACTTATAGTTTGAGTTAAAAATGACTTTAACTTGGTCTTTTTTCAAAAATTGATCATAAAAAGAGACGTCTATGGCCGGAGCACCGGATACCGCAAATTGAAATTGTGGAAACGCCTCAATCACCGATATCATGATAGGTAGCTTAATAGAAATTTCCTGCTGTCTACTTCCGGGGAAAAGAGCAATCAATGGCTTATCTTCCAAACCATGATTCTTCAAAAAATCGGCTTTCTCATTATCAGACATTTGATGCTTGTCAATTTCGTCTAACAAAGGATGCCCCACGTATTCCACATCATAGTCGAATTTTTGATAGAAAGCCTTTTCAAAGGGCAGAATCGTGTACATTTTATCTACGATTCTCTTGATCTTGTGAACCCTTTTTTGTTTCCAGGCCCAAACCTGCGGACTGATGTAATAGAAAACCTTTATGTTGTGATTTTTGGCAAACTCAGCAATTCTTAGGTTGAAGCCAGGATAATCAATTAGGATAAGCGCATCCGGCTGATAGTTGAGAATATCTTCCTTACACAGCTTAATGTTCTTCATGATGGTTCTCAAGTTAGCGAGCACCTCTATAAAGCCCATGAAAGCCAAATCTTTGATATGTCTGACAGGCTCTCCTGCTATGCTGGCCATTTTGTCGCCTCCCCAAAATCGGAAATCAACTTGAGCTTCTTGTTCTCTAATGGCTTGCATCAAATTGGCACCATGCACATCTCCGGAAGCCTCTCCCGCTATGACGTATAACTTCACGATTTATCCATTAAAAATAGAATCACCCACACAATGGCACAAATAAATACACCCAGTATAACGCCTCTTCCAAAGTATTCTCCTCTGTCTCTAAACACTTTTGTATTCAAATAAAATGAGACCGCCGTACCAAGAAGCAAAGTGCTTGTGATGAGATCGTAATGAATGCGTCCTCCGGTCAATTTAACTATACCTAGCAACAATACCAGCAAAATTGCAGGCACCATCATGGCGTAGAGAATCCCCACTAATATATTTTGTTTTCTTTCTCTCACAGGTCCCAGGAGTTAATTTCACTGATGGCATGATGTGCTGTCATGTCGAATTGAGTGGGCACAATAGACACGTAATTGTTCTTTAAAGCGTGAATATCGGTATCCTCTCCGCCATCATAATCTTTAAACTTGCCTTTTAACCAAAAATAATCCAGTCCAAAAGGGTCTTTACGTTTTTCAAATGAATCTTCCCAAAAAGCTCTGGCTTGTCTGCACACCTTATACCCCTTAATGTCGCTCATTTTTCCTTTAGGTATATTCACATTCAGACAGGTTCCCTTAGGAATATTTCTATTTTCAAGGGCATTTTCGATCAATTCTGACGCTACCTTTTGAGCAGCATCAAAGTCTGCATTTAAATCATGATCTAGCAGAGAAAACCCAATAGATGGCAATCCTTCCAAAGCACCTTCAACTGCAGCAGACATGGTTCCGGAGTACAACACATTTGTTGAAGCATTTGACCCATGGTTAATCCCGGAGACTATCAGATCTGGTGCTTTATCAAGAATCTCATACAACGCCAGTTTCACACAATCCACCGGTGTTCCTGAGCAGGTATAGGCCTTTACGTCATCAAATCTATCCGACTTACTTAAGCGCAGCATGTTGTTAACGGTAATGGCGTGTCCCATACCAGATTGAGGTTTATCGGGAGCCACAACTACCACCTCTCCATGTTTACTGGCAGCTTTAACTAAGGCAGCAATGCCCTTGGCAAAGATGCTATCGTCATTTGTGACTAATATTAAAGGTCGCTTACTCATACTGTGCAAAACTAAGTATTTATGGTGTATAAAAACACAATGCCATATTTCTGTTTTGGTACAACGAAAATTACATTTGTTGTGGAATTGGTATCAGCATCACGTCTGATATATAAAGCACATTGTATGAAACAAATAATTGCAGCCTTTTTACTCATTTCTTTTATAGGAACCGCCCAGGAACCGGAGGAAAAAGTGTCTTCTAAGATAGAAGAAGTCACGGTCTTTTTGAGTGGCGCTCAAATTCACAGAACGGCCAAGGTCAAGTTAAACAAGGGCGATAATGCCATTCGCCTCACCGGTTTGTCCAGATATATCACAAACAACAGCATTCAGGTGGAAGGTCAGGAAGGTTTGACGATTGTGTCTGTATCTCAAGAAAATAACTATATCGAAACTACTGATGAACCGAGTGACATCAAAATTATGCGCCTGGAATTAGAATCTTTGGTGAATAAGTATCAAATTGAATTGAATGAGTCTGAAGTTTTACAGGCCGAAAAGGAAATGATTCTCGCCAACGGAGAAATCAAAGGCACGGAGACAGGTGTAGACGCCATAGAACTGCTCGACATTGCAGATTATTACAGAGAAAGATTGAATAAGATCGATTTCGCTTTGCTTGAAAAAGAGAAAACGAAAAAGTCTTTGAACAAGAAAATCCAGAATTTCAATAAACAGCTCAAAGAATTTGGATACAAAAGGAATCAACCCGTTGGCGAAATCATTGTAAAGATCAGTTCTGATCGGGCCAGACAAGCAACGATTAATTTTAATTACATGGTAACTCAAGCTGGTTGGCAACCTATGTATGATGTGAGGTCTGAGGACGTTTCCGGCCCTATTGATCTGACTTACAAAGGCAATGTTTACCAGAGAACCGGACAAGAATGGAAGAATGTCAAGCTTAATTTGTCGACGGGAAATCCTAGTGTGAGCGGAACCAAGCCCGAGTTTCAAACATGGAATCTTAGTGTGTATGACAACGACAGAAGAGGTGGCAGTGGCAAAGGACGAAAATCTAAAGCTTATGCAACGGGTTATTCTTTACAAGCAAGTGATGACGAAGGTGGAAGCTCTGCTGATTTTACAATAGCAGATGCCACAGGTGTGAATACTGAATTCAAGATTAGCTTGCCCTACACCATTCCGACAGACGGAAAGAAGTTAGCTGTTGAAATACAAAAACACAAACTACCAGTTGATTATAACTACTATGCGGTTCCAAAACTAGATCCGGATGCCTATTTGTTGGCAGGTATTTCTGGCTGGGATGATTTGTACTTATTATCAGGAGAAGCTTTTGTCTATTACCAGGGGACCTATGTGGGCAATTCTTATTTAGATGCGGCCACAACAGAGGACACCCTTTACCTTTCATTGGGAAGAGACAACAATGTGTTTGTTCAACGAAAGAAAGTAAAAGACTTCTGTAGTGATGCGGTAATCGGATCAAATCGCAAAACCGAAATAGCGATGGAAATTTCAGTGAAGAACACAAAAAAATCACCTATTAGAATTGACATAGAAGATCAAATTCCCATTTCTACGGATAAGGACATTAGTATTGATGTGTCCGATACTGGAGATGCCATTTACGATGAAGAATCTGGCTTGTTGGTGTGGGAAATGACTCTGGCCCCCGGAGAAAGTAGAACGGTCCAATTCAGGTATTCTGTGAAACGTCCGAAAGACACTTATATCCCAAATCTATAAACTGAAAGAACATGAAAACAGCATTAAAAACCTTCGTTTGTGGATTAATTGGATTGAGCTTACCTGTTCACTCAGTAGCACAAGTTCATGAAACCACGCCTAGTTCAAGCATCCGTGAAGTTACCGTTTTCACAAAGGCTGCCCAGATCTCAAGAACAGCCCAAGTGAACCTAAAACCGGGCTACAACCGAGTCCTCTTGAAGAAACTCTCTCCTTTTATTAACGTCAATAGCATCAGAGTGTCCGGATTTAAAGGCATTACCATTGTCAGTGTGAATCATACCATCAACTATTTGGCCGATGAAGTGGACGACCCCATTTTTGATCAGTTGGTAGATGAAAGAGACGATTTGATTTTTGAAAGAGAAAAGTACAAAATCAAACAGACCAATTTAAGTCGGGAAAAGAACCTGATCTTTAAAAACAAGTCTATCAAGAGTCAGAAAAACGGTTTAATCGTGGAAGATTTAATGGATATGTCTGAATTCTATGCAGAAAGGCTGACTGAGATCAATAGATTACTCATCTCCAACCAGTCGAGAATCAAAGATTTTACGGACAAAATCAACCGAATCAATAAGCAATTGAAGGAAAGACGTTCCAGCAACAATAAATCTAGAGGAAATATTGAGGTGACGATTAAATCTGAATCTGCTACCAGCGGACAAATTAGTTGCAACTATATCGTAAGAAACGCGGGCTGGTATCCTATTTACGACCTTCGTGTGAAGGAGCTAAATACCGATATAGACTTTACTTACAAATCCATGGTGTATCAAAAGACCGGAATTGATTGGAAAAATGTGACACTCAAGCTATCAACCGGTGATCCTGAAAAAAGTAGTACTGCCCCGGAGTTATATCCCTGGAGGTTGTATGCTCAGAATAACTATTACAAGCAGCAACAATACAACAGCTATTATCAGCAAAATGCAGTTCAATTGAAGCAACAGCAGAATGTGAGTTTTGAAAGAGAACCGTATTTCAACTTTAGAACTGAACAGGATAACATTATTGGAGATACGGCCTATAACTTGAGCAGCTCTAGTGTGACCAGTGTATTTAATGAATTCCAGAGCACACAGAAGAACATCAACCAGCTATCGTACAATTGGAATCAGGATGCTTATGGAAATATTGTGAATGCACCTGCCGAGCTAGATCCTTATGGCAATCCCAAGCTCATAAATGAAAGTAATGCCAGCTATGCTACTATTACGAGAGATGAGCTTGCTAAAATGCCCAGTCGATCGGCTCAATCTATTGCGTCATACTCTATCTCAAAAAAGTCGAAAAGACGGAGAAATAAAAACACGACTGGCGACAATACTCAGATCAGTCAGACCAGTGTGAACACCACTTTTGAAATTGACGCCCCCTATTCTATTCCAAGTAATGGCAAGAAGTACAATGTGGAAATACAATCGTATGATGTCCCTGCCATTTATGAGTATTATTGTGCTCCCAAGCAGAGTACCAATACTTACTTGATTGCCAAAGCCGCTGATTGGGATGAACTCAATATCTTGCCGGGCAATTCAAGTGTTTATTTTCAAGGGACTTTTGTGGGAGAATCGGTAATCGATCCTAATGTGACTGAGGATACTTTGGAATTGTCATTAGGCAGAGACCAGAACATTGTGGTAAACAGAAAGCTTTTGAAAGAGTTTTCGAGAAAGGTGTCTATTGGGTCGAACAAAAAGGTAGAGCGTGCTTATGAAATCAGTGTCAAGAATACGCGTAACAAAGCCATTACCTTGCTGATGGTAGATCAAATTCCGGTAAGTGGAAACAAGGATGTTGAGATTGAATTACTAGAAAAATCTGGTGCAAGTTTGGATGAAGAGACTGGTAAGTTGAGTTGGAAGCTGAATTTAGAGCCTGGTGAAAGCAAAACCTTGACTTTCAAATTTGAAATCAAGCACCCTAAAAACATTTCAATTAGTAATTTGTAAATGGAATTTACCGCTGAGTTAGAACAGTTTCAAGATTCTTCTTTGTACGCTTATCATGTCATGGTGCCAGATAAGATTGCACAAAAAATAATGAATGACACTGGGAAACGTGTGGTTTGTAAAATCAATAACAGCTTGACACATCAATGTGCACTGTTTTCCGATGGCAAAGGCAGTTATTTCATCAATTTTAACAAAGATATGCGGCACACCCTGAAATTAGATTTGGGAGACAAAGTGCACATTCAAATTGAGGCCGACACCAGCAAGTACGGCATGCCAGTTCCTGAAGAGTTTAAGGTGTTGTTGGAGCAAGATCCGGAAGGAGACAGAGTGTTTCACTCGCTCACAATTGGCAAGCAAAGAAGTCTATTACACATTATTGGCAAGCCCAAAACCTCTGAAACACGGTTGAAAAAATGCGTGATTATGATTAATTATCTGAAGGATACCGGAGGGAATTTGGATTTCAAGGAACTGAATGAGGCGTTTAAGTTGAATAAATAAGCCTTATTTTTTAGATTTATTCTATGAATCAGCCTTATGGTAAGAATTATAATCTGATCGGGATTGTATTGCTTTTTCTTTTGTTTACTGTAAAAGCGTATGGGCAGGCAGACACCCTAAAAAGAACAAATCCGCTCAACGATGACATCTATTTACACCCCATCGATTGTATCAGTCCATATACACTTGAAAAAGGTGAATGGATCTATGCTCAATCTATTCAAACTCTTCCGTTCCCAAGTTGGGCATTCGTGGGAATCACTGATCGACTTACTGCTCAAATAGATTTATTGCCATGGATTTATGGGGCTTTTTCAGAACTTAAGAAGCCTATTCCAAGCCTCAATCTTAGGTACCGCTTTGTAGATCAGAAAGGCTGGTTACCTACCATCGGAGTTGAAGCCATGTTCGTTCACTTTTGGGATACTTTGCAAAGGTTTGAAACCCCAACATTGACGGTTTGGGAGAATGGCTCATATTTTCATTTTAAACCTTCCTTTGCTTATCAAATAGGAGGCAATTGGACTATCAATCTTTCTGCTGGGATTGATCATATGAAAGAGCTAATTCTTCAAAATAATGATTCCACAAATTTTCAGCGCAAGACATTTAATAAAACATGGAATCCTAATGCATCAATTGGCATAGATTTTCGACCCAATAAATGGATCAGTTATCATATAGGTTATACATACGGATCAACACTTACTTATTTGGAAAATGTACCAAGAAAGCATCAGTTTAACTATGGCTTTCGAATTGCGCCATTCTATAAAAACAGACATGGTATTTTGAGAAATATGCGAATTGAACTTTTGGCCATCAATGGTTTTTTTCCGGATATTGAAGCCAGGCAAATATTTCCGCTTCCAGTATTTCCATACTTCTACTGGCAATGGAAAAAATCATCAAGGAAGAAAAAACAATAGTTAATGTAGTGATTGAAAGGGAGAAAGAATTTGGATTTTAATTAACATAAGCCCTTCCATTCCAACTATTATCGAAACGAAAGGGCTCAAGTTGCTGCTACTGCTTATTGGCCTATCCGAACCAAATATCTACGATATCGCCACCGTCGTTGGTTTCAAAATTGACGCGTGCTGGTCGCCAGTCCTGTGTTAATCCATCTCCAGTTTTGTACACTCTGATCGGGTGACCAACTAATTCCTTAATTAAGGTCGGATTTGACTGAACAGAATGTCTCATTTGTAGTTCAGTGTGCTTGCCGTTACATTCGAAGAAGCCATTTGGACCAACAATTCCATCATTTAAAGTTCTCCAGCCTTCCTCGGTTATTTCATAAGAATTTGCCGCACCGGTAGGCATTCCGCATAACTGAATCATCATAAAGGATTTTGTTTTCT
>JAUILH010000207.1 GCA_030433115.1 Bacteroidia bacterium
ACATCAACAGAGAAGGCTTGAAGATTTGCATTCTCATCTAACTGAAGTACCTCATGTTGATTTTCACAACAAGGTTTAGGGTTCACCTGTTCTTCTGAGGATGGTTCTTTTTTGCAATCTCCATCCATATCTGCCATACCGCAATCAGGATTATGAAGCCCGATTGAAAAAGAGGTCTCAACCGCTTCACCACCGCAAAAGTGGGTGTTCATAGAGAAACCCACGTTGGAAACCAACATGAGCAAAGCAAGCGATATGGAGATTATTCTTTTCACCTAAAGCAAAAATAGGAAATTAAAAGAAGGATGTTTTATAGAATTTTGACTTTTGTTTATATAATTGGGTTCCCCTTGAACATGAAAAAGCCCTTATTCAAGGAAATTGAACAAGAGCCTGAGATCATTTGAATGTGTGGTTCTTATATTTCATCAGCAATAAAGCCTGCCTTTTGCACGGTTTGTTTGATGTCATCCGAATTTAAATTATCCGTTTCAACGGTAAGAATACGGTCATCATGCTCTAGGTCGACATCCCACTTATGAATGTTTTTTTCTTCGTTTAGTACTGGTGAAACTTTAGATAGGCAACCTGTGCAATTAATATTTGATTTGAATTTTAGTGTTTTCATTTTATGATTATTTTGAATTAAACATGAATTAAAGTTTTGCTGCTTTAAGCCGCAGACTATTGGCTACTACTGATACAGAACTAAATGCCATGGCCGCTCCGGCAATCATCGGGTCAAGTAAGAATCCGTTGTAGGCGTAGAGAACCCCGGCAGCTATCGGAATACCAATTACATTATAGATAAATGCCCAAAACAGGTTTTGTCTGATGCCTTGAACTGTTCTACTGGACAATTTCAGAGCTTTGGGAATGGATTGAAGGTCAGATGTGATCAATGTCATTTTAGCCACATCCATGGCAATATCAGAACCTTTTCCCATTGCAATACTGACATCTGCCTGGGCAAATGCATGAGAATCGTTGATTCCGTCACCCACCATAGCAACTACTTTTCCTTGCTCTTGTAATTCCTTCACGAAATCGGCCTTGTCTGAAGGCATCATTTCGGCTTTGAAATGCTCTATTCCTACTTGTTTAGCGACAGCTTTTGCCGTTTGTTCATTATCGCCCGTAAGCATATACACGTCTATGCCGCGATCTTGCAACGTTTTAATGGCTGCTGATGAACTCTCCTTTATTTCATCAGCGATGGCAAGAATAGCCAGGACGGTCAACTGGTTGGCAAAAAAGATTACTGTTTTTCCCTTGTCTCTCCATTCATTGGCCTGCCTTTCTGTAGCCAATGAAAGCGTGATGTCTTTGCTATTTAGCAATCGTTGATTACCAATGTAGAACTTTTCACCATCTGGTGATTGGGCTTCTGCACCCATTCCAGTGATGCTGTGAAAATCCTTGATACTTTCAGGTTTAAGTCCATCCTTTTTTAGCCCGACTACCACTGCATCAGCCAAAGGGTGTTCCGACTGAGACTCAATGGCTAAAAGCACCTGCTTGTGGTAGTCATTACTATTTTCCCAATGCCAATTAGTGACGGTCGGTTTACCTTTTGTTACCGTACCTGTCTTATCCAATACAATGGCATTGGTTTGATGTCCTAATTCCAGACTCTCGGCATCTTTGATTAGGATATTGTTTTCAGCTCCCTTACCAATGCCTACCATAATGGCCGTTGGTGTGGCTAAACCTAAAGCACAAGGACACGCAATTACTAATACCGCCACAGACGTGAGCAGTGCATGTGTTAAAGCGTCATCACCCCCTATGATGATCCAGGTGATAAATGTGACTATTGCGATTGTGATTACGACCGGTACAAATACACCAGCAATTTTATCAACCAATTTCTGAACAGGTGCTTTGCTTCCTTGTGCTTGCTGCACCATTTTAATTATTTGTGAAAGCAAAGTTTCTCCACCCACCTTTTTGGCGATAAACTGAAAACTACCCTTTTGATTGACCGTTCCTGCAAATACTTCGGCACCTTTGGATTTTTCTACAGGAACGGGTTCGCCCGTAATCATACTTTCATCCACAAATGAGCTACCTTCAGAAACTTCCCCATCTACGGGTATTTTTTCCCCAGGTTTTACCACGATGGTATATCCTTTTTGGACAGAAGAGATAAGCATCTCTACTTCTTCACCATTTTGGATAACCTTTAGTGTTTTAGGCTGTAACCCCATTAATTTTTTAATGGCTGATGAGGTATTCGACTTGGCACGCTCTTCAAGCAATTTACCTAGTGAAATGAAAGTGATAATGACCGTAGCTGCTTCATAGTAAACATGTGGGTGAATGCCCCTATCGTGCCAGAAATCAGGAAAAAATGTATTGAACACACTGAAAACAAAAGCAATTCCGGTACTGAGGGCAACCAAGGTATCCATATTGGCTTTTCCGTGCTTGGCTTGCTTCCAAGCGTTGCTATAGAAGCTGCGGCCAAACCAGAAAAGGATCGGTATACTGAATAGCATTGAAATCCATCGCCCTGGAATCCATTCCATGTAAAACATGCCTATGATGAATACGGGCAGAGTTAAAATGGCTGACCAAATGGTTCGTTGTTTAACATCCTGATAATGCTGTTTTTGCAGATTTTCCTGTGCTTCTGCCGGATCTTCTGCATCTACAATCAAATCATACCCTACTGCTTGAAGGGCCTTCTGCAAGTCTTCAGGTACAAGAGTTGCATCGTATTCGACCAACACAGATGAAGAGGCAAAATTGACACTGGCATTTTTTACGCCATCGGTGTGACCCAAAATAGACTCTACGCTAGATGCACAGGCAGCACAGGTCATTCCAGTGACTGGAAAACTATTACTGATAGATGCTCTTGCCTTCTGATCGTCTTTACTTTCTATTACGTTCGCAGCTGCCATATCTTTCTATTTTGTTGACACTACAAAAATGAGAAGGAAGGCATCAAAGGCTGTTACACAATATTGACTTTGGTTTATGAAATTACGCTTAGAGCTTATCTAAGGGCTTTCTGTGGTGGCTCGTTTGACCTTTGAATTGAGTAGGGGTCATTCCCGTTTCTTTCTTGAACTGAGAAGAAAGATGCGATACGCTGTTCATTTCATTGGCTATCTCCGATAAGGTCATTTGGTTGTAAATCAAATACTCTTTGACCTTTTCAATTTTTTGAAGGACAATGAATTTCTCAATGGTAATCCCTTCAACGGAGGAGAATAAGCGACTAAGGTAGGTATACTCATGATGTAGCCTATCAGCGATTAATGTTGAAAAATTGACAGTAATTGGCTCTTTAGCGTAGTGAACCTGTTCAATTATGGCAGTTTTGATTTTAGATATTAGAGATGATTTGCCTGGTTCGAGTAATTCAAAGCCGATAGCATGAAGCCGTTGTGATAATGAATCACTTCGCTTTATCGATAATTCTTCTGCTAAATCTACTTGTCCTAAAGTTATGTTACTGAAAGGGATAGAGAGTTCTTCCAAAATGGACTTCACTGACATTATGCAGCGAGGGCAGACCATGTTTTTTATGTAGAGGGTGGTTCTCATTGATTAACAACATTTTGTTTCTCCCTGCTGAATAGGTGGACACTTCTTAGTTCCATAGCTACAATACACACAGCAATCACCTTGCTTTGGTTTCAGTACTTGGTGGCAGCTTTCACACTCATAAAAGTACTGACATGCATCTGTGGGCATGGTTTCTTCCTTCTGATGTCCGCAATTTGGACAGGTGATCGTTGATTCTAAAACTACTGGTTTCTCCATGCTATTGATTTTTTGGCTTCTCTATTACAGTATAGCCAGTTTTGTTAATCGCTTCAATAATTATTCTTTCTTCAAGCTCGGAAGGCAAATATTCAACCGTGGCTGAACCATCTGAGTAGATGGCATCCACTGATTTGACTCCTTCGAGTAATCCAACTTCATGTTCGATATGATTTTCACAACCAGCACAAGTCATTCCTTTTACCTCAAGTACGATCTTGGTTGTTTTCGTTGTGTCTTGAGCTACGATAACCGATGTATTTGGGCCTGCACCATTGGAATAGAACATGTGCGAGTAGCTTGGGAAAGTGAGCATGATGGCTGCAAGCACTGTAACTACTCCTAAGAATCTTTTTGACTGCCAAAAAGACGGCTTTCCATCATCTTCGCATGCGCATGCTATTTCCTCTGCAGATCGCGGTTTTAGTTTCTGATACCAGGCAAAACCTGAAATACATATGGTCAGTGCAATCAGGTAAGGTCTAAATGGCTCCATCCAGGAGAAGGTGGCAGCAATACCTCCAATTCCTGCTAATAATGAGAACACAGGAGTGATGCAACATAAAGAAGCTATGATTGTGGCAAATAATCCTGCACCTGCACTTTTCGATGATATGTTCGTGGTACTCATGATACAGGTTCTTTCTGATTAGAAAGTGAGTCAAGTATGGGTTTGATCATTTCCATATTTTCCTTCACCAATGAATAGAAAATGGTTTGTCCTACTTTCTTATCCCTGACTATACCACCATCTTTCAACTTTCTAAGGTGCTGTGAAACTCCTCCAACAGATATTTCCAGAATGTCACTGAAGTCACATGGACACATTTCACCTTCACGGGATAACAGATAGAGAATTTTTAATCTTGCAGCATTTCTTGCCAGGTTAAAGACTTTAGTTACATCCGCTAGCGGTTCTTCCAATGACTGGATCGCTTCCTTACATTCTTTGATCTGAACCGGATCTGCCAATACTC
>JAUILH010000048.1 GCA_030433115.1 Bacteroidia bacterium
AGATGAAAAAAATGATGCCTTGAGCATAAAGATTAAATCTTCCGGTAAAACGACTGAAACCTAAGCCGTTTAACTATAAAAACGAAAACTCCTTTATTTTAAAGGAGTTTTTTTGCTCCTTAACACTATTGTTTGTATTAAACTGGATGTAATTAAAGACTTGCGGCAGACTCAATACAAGCGATAGAATGGGAACAAGAACCATGCTTCTTCTTAATACCAATAACACAATTAGAAAGCCTACATTGATGTAGATTAGATAGGAGAGACTTAGTCCTAAAAAGCTTAAATAAGGTAAGTCTTCAGGGGAAATTGATGAGCTAAAACATGAGACAAAGAGTAGTACGCCAAAAAAGATAGACAGTCCCTTTAAAGTGGCATCCAGGAATCTCGCCATACTAAAGCTTTTTACTTTCTTCAAAAAGAAAAGCTTTTTCAGCTTTGCTCAGGCTATCGTAACCTGAGTCTTTGATCTTGTCCAGAATGGCATCCACTTTTGCCTGACGATCGGCTTTAGAGGCATTGTATTGATCATCTTTTTGCTTTTCAGCAGTACTTCTGACGTTAGAATGCGCCACACGGATTTTAGATTTTCTTTTGAATAGATTTCGCACCCAGTTGAATTGAAACCATTGGGAGATATCTGTGCCCTTTTGGTAGGCTTTAACATACAAATAACCAAATAATGCACCGCCTAAATGCGCCCAATGTGCTGTGCCATCTCTGTCGTCAAGCGCAAGAATATCCAGAAGAATGTAAAGACCAACCAAAATAATAAGCAGTACTCTGAAAGCACCAAACAAGTTTATTTCAATTCTCGGAGAAAGTGTGACAACGGCGACAAGTATTCCGGTAATGGCTCCTGAAGCACCTACAATGGCACCGTTGTAATATTCATGGCCATCGGTTACATGGTGCATTAACACATGCACCAGGAACGCCATGATGCCGGTGAAAAAGAAAACAAAGTAAAACCTTCTTTTTCCCAGAAAATCATTGAGAAACCGTCCACCCAGATGCAGCATGACCATATTACCAAGAAGGTGCATGAAACCACCATGCATAAACATATAAGTCACAATTGTCCAGGGCTTATATTTCATGGTCTCCCAGTTGGCATCCGCCACTAGAAAGTCGTATTGGAAGAGTAAAAAATCGTACCTCATTTCTTTCGAAATGAAGTAGAACAGCAATTCTATGATTTGCAAACCAAACCAAATGCCAACCATCCATACGATTAGCCGAATATGAGGTCCGCCAAATCTGTATTGACTTTTTATTTGATCTCTTATTTGATTAAAAACAGACATTTCTTATCTAATAAAAATGTGTTCTATTTCGTTTCCAAATCATCACCAATATGAAGCCCACTAAAGCCCCTCCAAGATGGGCGAAATGGGCAATATTATCTCCCGGATTATTGGCATAAGCCATATACAAATCCAGTCCAATTAAAATAAGTGCCAGGTATTTTGCTTTAATTGGAATAGGTGGAAAGAGCAACATCAATTCGGTGTTAGGGAAGAGCATGGCAAAGCCCACCAATATTCCCATAATGGCACCAGAAGCACCAACCATTGGGCTGTTGTATATCGAATTCAGTGATTTCAGAGGTTCGTCTCCAAAATTGTAACATCTTCCACCAATACAGTCTTGAGAAAGCTCAACGCCTTTGGTTCTGATCAATTCAATTAATTGCTGTTGCTCTTCTGCGCCAAATGCGTCCAGAATGTTTTCTAGTCGTAAATATGCTATGACTACATGAAGCACTACTGCGCCTATGCCTGTTGCAAAGTAAAAAATGAAGAAGCGTTTCGGTCCCCAAACCCGTTCAAGCATGGTACCGAAGATTACCAGACCAAACATGTTAAAGAAGAGATGCATGATGTCTCCATGCATAAACATATAAGTGACGATTTGATAGGGCTCGAACAAAGGGCTCTCAACATAGTGCATGCCCAAAATGTGGGTCAAATTAACACCTCTGCTCTCCATCACATACATGGCCAACAACATCAATACGTTAAGAATCAGAAGATTCTTAACCACATCTGTCATATTTCTAAAGATATTCTGAAACATCAACCAAATAGTTTTTCCAGTTCGTCAAAAGTAATGGTTATCATCACTTTTTTACCATTTGGAGCAAAATTAGGTTCTCCACATTCAAATAGACGATCGACAAGGTCATTCATTTCATGATCTGTCAATTTTTTTCCTTTTCTAACAGCAGCCTTGGATGCCATTGATTTTGCAAGACTTTCTGCCGGACTGGTGCTCTCTCTACTCACATCCAGTTTAAATTCTTCCAGAAGGTCTTCTATCAAGGCTTGAGAGTCGCAGTCAGCTAATTCACTAGGCTTGGCTGTTACTTGAAGTGTGTTGTCTTCTTTGGTAAAACGGAAGCCAAGAGATTCCAGTTCATCTTCTATCACGTTAATTTGCTTGAAATCATTGGCGTTGAGTTCTACTGTTTCCGGAAAAATCAAGCCTTGAGATTGTCCGTTTCGGTGGTTAATTTGCTTCAGGAAAGTATCAAACAAAATTCTGTAATGAGCTCTGTACTGATCAATTACCATATAGCCTGAACGGATGCTGCCCAGCACGTATTTATCGTTTAGCTGGAGAAATGGGCGCTTATCATGTGTGAAATCTTTTTCATCAAAGGCTGTTTGAATGATGGTCTCTTCAGTATTTTTAGCCACTTCATAGAGTGATTCCCATTGATCCGTATTTGGTTTCATGGAAGTCGATGGCTGATGAGTACCTGGCTTAGACCGTTGACTATCTGTTTTAAACGGGTTGTAATCCGGATTGACCTTAATCTCTGGCTGAACAACTTCTTTATTGGGATCGATGAACTGATTAAAACTGGCTTCCTGCTCAAAGTCAAGGGTTGGGACTACATTGTATTTACCTAGAGAATTTCTGACGGCACTTTTTATAATGGCATAGATGGACCTTTCTTCTTCAAATTTTACTTCTGTCTTTGTTGGGTGAATGTTGACATCAATACTTTTTGGATCAACCTGCATGAAGAGGAAGTAACTGGGAAATTGATCACTGCTAATTAAATCATCAAAAGCCCCTTTAACCGCATGATTTAAATAAGTGCTTTTGATGTATCTGTCGTTCACAAATAAGTATTGTTCTCCCCGAGTTTTCTTAGCATTCTCTGGTTTGCCTACAAATCCTTTCAGCTCAACAATGGAGGTGTCTTCGTCAATCGGCACCAGTCTTTCGTTGTAAGCACGACCGAAGATGTTGACTACGCGTTGTTTTAAGTTTCCGGAAGGCAAGTGATAGGTTTCCTGGTCATTTTGGATCAACCGCATCTCAATATTGAAATGGGGGAGTGCCACTCTGATAAATTCTTCAATAATGTGTTTATTTTCAACACTGTCTGATTTTAAAAACTGCCTTCTCGCGGGCACATTAAAAAACAGGTTTTTTACAGAGAAAGTTGTGCCATTAGAAGTTGCAATGGGCTCTTGGGAGATGACTTTACTGCCTTCTATTTCAATACAAGAGCCTAATTCGTCTTCTTCCCGTTTGGTTTTCAGTTCTACATGAGCAATGGAAGCAATGGAGGCAAGTGCTTCACCCCGAAATCCTTTGGTGTGCAAATCGAATAATTCATCTGCTGTGGAAATTTTGGAAGTAGCATGTCGTTCAAAACTCATCCGAGCGTCAGAGTCGCTCATACCCTTCCCGTTATCGGATACTTGAATGAGTGTCTTTCCTGCGTCCTTTACACTGAGCGTAATCTGCGTAGCGCCTGCGTCAATGGCATTTTCCAGCAATTCCTTCACCACAGAAGCCGGGCGTTGAATGACTTCTCCAGCGGCAATTTGATTGGCTACATTATCCGGTAGCAGATGAATGATGTCTCCCATTAACCAGCAAATTTCGCAATCAGAAAATCAACTTTACTGTAAATAAAAAAGAATAGCACACCAATTCCTCCAAGAATTAAGATCAATCTCAAATTGGCAATTCTCGCCTGCTTGGAGTAGCTGCCATCCCCCCAACTGGAGACAGCCTGCTTTCTAAATGAAATTTCCCTTCTCACGTTTTCACCCTCTTCATCAGTTTTAATGCCCATTTCAGCTTTGGCATTTCTAATTCTTTTTTCAAGATCCTCTTTGTCCGCATCATAGTAGCGCGGATAATAATCATAACGTCTGGGTTCGCGTTTTTTGAAAAAAGGCATTTTAATCATAGTACAAAGATAATTATAGAACAGATCATCACAAAGTAGAAACACTTAATAAATGAGACAATGTGTTCTGGTTTAGGCTTTATAACTTGTAAGGAAGGAATTAAGTATTAATCAACACTGAAATTTGAATAAAGAATGAGTGTGCGGCATTTCTGGCTTATTTATTGGATTATTTTCGACAGAACAGAGAAAAAAGTGATGACAGGATTAAAAATAATAGGGGTAGCAGTTGGATTGTTGAGTTTGAATGTAGCTCAAGCTCAAGACAAAGAAGAAACCTGGGTGAATTCTCAGTTGTCTAGCATGACTTTGGAAGAAAAGGTAGGGCAATTGTTTATGGTGGCCGGTTACTCGAATAGAGGTGTAGAGCACCTGAGTGATCTGGAAAAGTTGGTGAAAGAAGCGCATATTGGAGGTATTATATTCTTTCAGGGCGGACCTGTGCGCCAGGCTAATATGACCAATCAACTTCAAGCGGAGTCTAAATTACCATTGATGATTGGCATTGATGCAGAGTGGGGACTAAATATGAGACTGGATAGTACTATGAAGTTCCCCAAACAGATGAGCATAGCCGCAGGACAAGATCCGGATGATGTGTATTTAATGGGACAGTCCATCGCTCGACAGTGCAAAGCATTGGGTGTTCATGTGAATTTTGCTCCCGTGGTAGATGTGAATATCAATCCTAAAAATCCGGTGATTGGCATTCGGTCTTTTGGTCAGGATAAGCGCATGGTTACTCAATTATCAAAGGCGTATATGAAGGGCATGCAGGATGAAGGTGTTTTGGCTTGTGCTAAGCATTTTCCTGGTCATGGAGATACAGAATTTGATTCTCACAAAACACTCCCCGTAGTCATTGCCACTGAGGAAAGAATCGATTCAGTAGAACTATATCCATACAAAGAATTGATTCAGGAGGGATTGAGAAGCGTGATGGCTGCACATTTGTACTTGCCTGCTCTCAGAACCGAGAAAGGTACAGCCAGCTCATTGTCGCCTGAAATCATTAACGGACTGCTTAGGAAGGACCTGGGATTTGATGAATTGGTATTCACGGATGCTCTGAATATGAAGGGAGTTAGTGATTACTATGAAACAGGAGAATTGGAATTAAGAGCCTTGAAAGCAGGCAATGATGTGCTGTTGTTTTCTGAAGATGTATCCCAAGCAAAAGCCTATTTGTTGACTGCCATTGCTGAAGGAAAATTAGATTTAGCTACCGTTGAGACGGCTTGTAAAAGAATTCTAAGAGAAAAGTACCGTTTGGGACTCAATAAGCCTCAAACTAAAATTGATGTGTCAAGGCTTAAATCGGAATTAAACAGTAGAAAGGATCAGTTGCTTAAAAGGCAGTTGGTGGAGTCTTCCATCACTTTGCTTAAGAACAATAATGGCTTGATTCCTTTCAAACGTTTAGATACTTTATCAATTGCAGCTGTGAGCATTGGTGCTGATAATGACAATGCCTTTTTAAGAGGGCTCGATAGGTATGCTAAAGTGGACAAGTACAGTATTTCTAAAAAGCCGTCAGAAGCAGAAAGAGATGCTTTGCTTAACAATTTGAAAAAAAATGATGTGGTCATCATTGGAGTGCATGCCAACTCTGTGAGTTCTGCCAACAATTATGGCATTACTCCTCAGGTCATAAGAACAGTCAGAGATATTAAACTTGAGCATACCACGGTGGTGAATGTCTTCGCGAATCCTTACAGTCTGGAAAAATTCTACGGATTAAAAGACATTGATGTGGTACTCATGTCCTATGAAGACAATGAATTGACCAGAGACATTTCGGCTCAGGCTATTTTTGGAGGCATTGGACTTTGCGGAAACTTACCTGTAGATGCTTCAGTTTGGTTTAAATATGGTGATGGTATTGATACGGAACCGCTCAGATTCAAATACACCATGCCGGAAGAATTGGGCATGGATGCAGCAGATTTTGAAAAGATAGACCAGCTTATGAACAATGGCATCAAAGAGGGCGCTTATCCTGGTGGACAATTGTTTAAAGGTCATTCACAATAAAGCGTATGGCTATCATACTTATGACAATAAACGTCCGGTAAGAGAAGATGATTTGTACGATTTGGCTTCAGTGACTAAAATCGCTGCAACCACGGCTACAGTTATGAAACTGACCGATGAAGGTAAGATTTCAGTGGACAGTACTTTGGGAACTTACTTGCCTGATTTGACTGAGGGCACTGCATACAATAATGTGGTTTTAAGGCATATGATGACACATCAAGCCGGTTTCCATTCCTGGTTGCCATTTTTTAGAAGAACCATGACTGGCAATGAATGGAAACCTAATCTTTACTTCAGGTCAAAGGTGAGTGATACCTTAGTTCAGGTAGCAGATAGCTTGTATTTGGGGCAATATTGGAAAAGCTACATCCTTCAAAGAATTATGAAGGAACCGATTAGCTACAGAAAAAAGTACAAATACAGTGATTTTGGATTCTACATGCTTCACAGGATCAGTGAGAACATTGTTGAAATGCCATTTGAAAAGTATGTGGACAGTGTTTTCTATAGACCATTAGGAATGAGCAGTATGACTTACAGACCTTTGGAAAAATTCCCTAAGTCCAGAATTACACCTACAGAATTGGATACCACTTTTAGAAAGCAATTGGTACATGGCCATGTTCACGATCAGGGAGCTGCCATGATGGGAGGAGTTTCCGGACATGCTGGTTTGTTTTCTAACGCGAATGATTTGGGCATTATGATGCAGATGTTTTTGAACAAAGGAAGTTATGCTGGTGTTGAATATATTAAGCCTGAAACAGTAGAAAAGTTTACATCAGTTCAGTTTAAAAATAATGGTAACAGACGCGGAATTGGTTTCGACAAACCTGTGCTGAGTGGAACATCAGGACCAACTTGTTTAGATGCACCAAAGTCCAGTTATGGTCACACAGGATTTACAGGAATTACTGCCTGGGCCGATCCGGATAATGGTCTTATTTATATCTTTATGTCCAATAGAGTATATCCCATTGCAGATAACAAGAAAATCTTGAGGCTGAATGTAAGAACAGATATTCAACAAGTGATATACGATAGCATAAAGAAAGCGGAAGCGGATGACGTCAATTAAAATCGGGATTTTATTATATCCCACATTTGGAGGAAGTGGAGTAGTTGCAACAGAATTAGGGAAGGCTTTGGCCAAACAGGGGCATGAGGTTCATTTTATCACCTATTCCAGACCTTTTAAATTAGGAGGTTTTTACGAGAACATCTATTACCATGAGGTACGCGTATCAGAATATCCATTATTCGAATATGCACCATATGAATTGGTACTGTCAAGCAAAATTGTGGATATCGTCAAATATTATAAGCTCGATTTATTGCACGTTCACTATGCCATCCCTCATGCGTCAGCAGCTTATATGGCAAAGCAGATTTTGTTGGATCAAGGCATTAAGATTCCTTACATCACCACTTTGCACGGAACGGATATTACTCTGGTGGGGAAAGATGCTTCCTTTGAACCCGTCATTACTTTTGCCATCAATCAAAGTGACGCAGTTACAACCGTCTCACAGAGTTTGAAAGACGATACCTTAGGACATTTTAAGATTAAGAAAGAGATTGAGGTGATTCCAAATTTTATCGGGACTCAGGATTATGCCATTGAAGTGGATGAGGGACTGAAAAAGCGGTATTCACCCAATGGAGAAAAAATCATATCGCATGTATCAAATTTCAGGAAAGTAAAGCGGATTCCGGATATCATTGATGCATTTGCCCTTATGCTAAAGTCAATTTCAGGGAAACTTCTTTTAGTGGGCGATGGTCCACTGAGACATAAAGCAGAAGAAATGTGTAAAGAACATGGTATTTGCGATCATGTCTATTTTTTGGGCAAGCTAAAATCAGCCAAAGAGGTATTGGCCATTTCAGATTTATTTATGTTGCCTTCCGAATCTGAGAGTTTTGGTTTGGCTGCCCTGGAAGCCATGGCAGCAGGTGTGCCGGTTATTTCAACAAATACCGGAGGTGTGCCGGAAGTTGTGGAGCACAATAAAGAAGGTTTCTTAAGTCAGGTAGGAGATGTCACGGATATGGCGAACAATGCCATAAAGCTTCTATCTGATGCTGAAATGCACGATTCTTTCAAAAAGAACGCTTTATTAAAAGCAAAACGGTACGAACTCAAAGAGATCGTACCGTTGTATCTAGATTTGTATAATCGTACTTTATCTGAATAAGCTGACGGCGTATTTACTGACCGTTCGACTATCTGCTGATCCCATCACATCATTACTGACTTTATCACCACCGTACTGACCTTCAATCAATACATAATAGGTCCCGGTAGAACAATCCTTACCAGATAGGTTAGTGCCATCCCACTTAAATAATGGATCTTCTGATTCGTACACCATTTGTCCCCATCTGTTAATGATCTTAACACTCATGAAGTCATAGCAAGGGTCATAAGTTCCTTTAATTGTGAAATAATCATTGGTACCGTCTCCGTTTGGTGTGAATACGTTCGGAATTGTATCTAAACCGCCCTGAATAGGCACAACATTTACTGCAAGATTTAGTTTAGTAGTATCAGATCCGCTACACCCTAAAGAATAAGATTCCACATTAATGATATATGGCGTTGTGCTGATCTGCTCACATTGTGGCGTCCAACAAAATCTCTGAGCCACTGTTCCTTCATTAAAGAAAAGAAGGTTTCCGCCAGGCGCAACAAAAACCTCATTGGCATCTTGCTGCACTGTAAAGTTATTACCACCAGTTGTGTAGCCATATTCATACAAAGAATCAGGAGTTGTAGCAACCAAATCACCTGTTGTGACATAACCTTGATAATCAGTTAAAATATCCGAGTGAATATCCATATAAATCGTATCATCCGCATCTGCATCCTGAACAATGAAATCAAGACAAACATTGTTCAAAGCCTGAACAGTTGTAACTGTGTCATCCCATCCTAAGAAAGTAGGCGGACTATCTACTGCACAATTCAATGCGGCATACTGCATATCACGTCTGGTCTCACCAATTTTCACTCCGTTCCTGAACTCCTCAACTCTCACAGAAAACACATATACACCCAAAACAGTTGGTTGTGCGGATACAATTCCTGTTACAGGATCAATATCCATTGGAGGTGTTCCACCACAAATATCTGCTAAGCTATATGGCGCTGCCCAAGTAACTGGGGTGTAAGGACCTGCCTGAGGAGCGCTACCTGTACCAACGGAATTCAACGGATCAATAAGTGAATAAACCAAAGAATCACCATCTGCATCTGTGACATTGAACTGCAACTCTTTTCTGTAACTTATACATAAATAACCATCGGTTGGATAAGGTCCAAAATCTGGCGTAGAATTTACTCGGGATCAGGAATCTCACAGTAGAAAGTCATCCCTGTTGAGCCAGGTCCCGTAATATTGTCAATAATACCATTTCTCGCATAGAGTTGTGCAGATAGGTACCATGCATTTGTATTGTTTGGAATTGTCACTTGAGTAGTAAAAATTCCCTCCATCACACATATGCCATCTGGAGTATAGCAAGCATCTCCAAGACTTAATGTATCGGCACTGGTCAAATTGATTGTCCAGGTTGTGTTTTGAGCATTGGTAACCAAGTCAAACAGACCTACCTGAACTGAAGTAGGCATTCCTGCCGGGCTAGGGTTAACGGGTGAACCGCAATCCTTATAAACCCTAACAGTAAGATCGTATGTGTTCGGACCAACGTATTGAAGATTAATGTCTCCACCAACAATGTGAGTGGCGAAAGATTGTGCGCTTCCAAAAGCAATTAACAAACAAACAAGCAGCTTTTTCATAGTAGTTTACTTTATTAAGACCATAATATTAGTCAATTTCAATCAAAAAACGCAGATGTTTTCCAATTGGTTGCATGGGCAATTAAAATTTCAACAATAAAAAACATTAAACCACAATTAATGTTAAAAATTATAAACAAAACATACCTTTGAGTGAGATTGAATTCAACCCAATATGAGCACAGCACAAAAAGCAGCAATAGAGTATGATCGTTCTTCCTTTTCTGATGAAGAATTAAAGAATCTGTATTTAGGTTTATTGCTTCCCAGAATGATTGAAGAGAAGATGCTAATTCTTCTGCGACAGGGAAAGATTTCCAAATGGTTTTCAGGAATTGGTCAGGAAGCCATTTCTGTAGGAGCATGCATGGCCTTGACGAATGACGAGTACATTCTACCAATGCACAGGAATTTAGGTGTCTTTACTTCTAGAAATATTCCGTTAAATAGATTATTCAGTCAGTTTCAGGGAAAAGAAAATGGTTTTACAAAAGGACGTGACAGATCTTTTCATTTTGGCACTCAGGATTACAATGTTGTGGGCATGATTAGTCATCTTGGCCCTCAATTAGGCATTGCGGATGGCATTGCTTTGGCATCAAAACTACAAGACAGCGAAACTGCAACAGTTGTTTTTACAGGAGATGGCGGTGCCAGTGAGGGTGACTTCCACGAATCAGTGAACGTAGCAGCAGTTTGGCAGTTGCCCGTTATTTTTATTGTTGAGAATAATGGTTGGGGGCTGTCTACACCTTCGAATGAGCAATTCAGATGTGAAAGTTTTGCGGACAAAGGACCTGGCTATGGCATTGATGCATTTTCGATTGATGGCAATAATATTCTTGAGGTCTACAGTTCAGTTAAGCAAATTGCAGAATCTATTAGAAAGAAACCCAGACCATTCCTATTGGAATGTAAATCGTTCAGAATTAGAGGACATGAAGAAGCTTCCGGAACAAAATATTACCCTGACGGCATCATTGATGAATGGTCTAAAAAAGATCCACTCACTAATTTTGAAACCTTTTTGTTGGAGGAGGGCGTGCTTACACAAGAGTTTGTTGAAGGCGAAAGGACAAGAATCAAGCAATTAATCAATGATGAGTTGGAAATTGCCTATGCAGAACCTGATATCGAACCAGATCTTGACAAAGAAATAACAGACTTGTTTGAAACACATGCACCAGAGCTTGTTGAACCATCTACCAACAAATCAGATAAGAGATTTATTGATGCCGTTTCAGAAGGTCTGTCTCAATCTATGGAGAAACACGACAATTTGGTGATAATGGGACAAGACGTTGCCGAATATGGTGGCGTATTTAAGATCACAGAAGGTTTTGTAGATAAATTTGGAAAAGACAGGGTCAGAAATACACCATTATGTGAATCAGCAATTGTTGGCACTGCACTTGGACTGTCCATCAGAAACATGAAAGCAGTGGTCGAAATGCAATTTGCCGATTTCGTAACCTGTGGTTTCAACCAAATAGTCAATAACCTGGCAAAACTGCATTACCGTTGGGATGAAAAAGCTGATGTAGTAGTTAGGATGCCTACAGGAGCGGGGGTAGGAGCAGGACCTTTTCACAGTCAGAGTAATGAAGCTTGGTTTTACCACACACCGGGCCTTAAAATAGTTTATCCAGCATTTCCTGAGGAGGCAAAAGCACTGCTGGCCGCATCCATTAATGATCCCAATCCGGTTATTTTCTTTGAGCATAAAGCACTTTACAGAAGTATTTCCGAACCGGTTTCTGATGACTATTGCACCTTAGAAATTGGACCTGCAAGCGTTGTGAGCGAAGGGACAGATGCAACCATTATTACTTATGGAATGGGGGTGCACTGGGCGCTTGATTTACAAGACAAGTCAGGTCGCTCTCTCGAAATAGTTAACTTAAGAACTTTGGCTCCGCTGGATACTGAAATGATTTATGACAGTGTTAGAAAGACGGGGCGTGTGATTATATTAACCGAAGATTGTATTACTGGAAGTATTGCTTCAGATGTTGCAGCGCTCATTTCCGAGAACTGTTTTGAATATTTGGATGCACCAGTCAAAAGAGTCGGAAGTTTGGATACACCAGTGCCTTTTGCCATTAATCTTGAAAATCAGTTTTTGCCAAAAGAACGTTTGGCCGAGACACTTGAGGCGATATTGTCTTACTAAAATATGGCAAATAAAAGAGACACTGGTATTGGATCAAAGTTTGGTAAAAAAACCAAACGCATTATCAATAAGGATGGAAGTTTCAATGTTCGGAGAGAAGGAGGCGTCTCAGGAATTAGTGATTTCTATCAAACTCTGGTGTCAGGTTCTTGGGGCAAATTTTTAGGACTCGTTTTACTGGCTTATCTGCTCATAAATGGTGTTTTTGCTGGCATATACACAGTTATTGGGATTGAGAATTTGTCTGGAGGAGAACATCTGAGCGGATTAGACGGATTTTTCCACGCCTATTACTTCAGTTGTCAAACCTTTACAACAGTTGGCTACGGTGCAGTTTCACCAACTGGAGGACTCACAAATGTGGTGGCTGCCATAGAAGCTTTGATAGGCTTGATGAGTTTTGCTTTGGTCACTGGATTAGTATATGGGCGATTTTCAAAGCCAGACTCTAAAATCAGATTTTCGGACAATGCGCTGATATCTCCATACAAAGATGGGAAAGCCTTGATGTTCAGAATGGTAAACCTCAGAGATAAACTCATATTAGAAATGGATGTTCGGGTTATTTTGGTGCTTACCCGAAAACTAAAAGATGGCAGCTCCAATAATACCTTTCACCGACTTGAATTAGAAGTGTCCAGTATCTCTTATTTCCCTTTGCCCTGGACCGTGGTACATAAAATTGATGAAGACAGTCCTTTCAATAAATTCTCCCATGAAGATTTATTGGATAAAGAAGCTGAATTGCTCATTCAGGTAAAAGGTTTTGATGAAACATTTAATCAAACTGTTTATCAGAGATTTTCTTATAAAGCAAAAGACCTGGTGGATAATGCACGTTTCATCAGAAATTTTGATGCGGATCAGGAAGGAGATATCGTGGTGGATTTAGAAGCCGTTAATGCATTCGAGCGACTTTAAATAATTATCTTCGTTCCATGAGTGAGGTTTTGCCGGTAATGGAACAGTTCTACACCCTTCAGGGAGAAGGGAGGTATTCTGGTAAGGCTGCCTATTTCATTAGATTGGGTGGATGTGATGTGGGATGTCATTGGTGTGATGTAAAAGAGAGTTGGGACGCAGATGCTCATCCCAAATTATCAGTTGAAAGTATTGTTCAGAATTGTTTGGATAAGCACACTAATTTTGCGGTAATAACAGGAGGAGAACCCACTATGCACAATTTGGAGCTTTTAACCGAATCGTTGTCAGCTAAAGGAATCGATTGTGCCATAGAAACTTCAGGAACACATCCGCTTAGCGGAAACTGGCACTGGATTTGTTTAAGTCCTAAGAAGTTCAAACCCATGCTAAATGAGTATTATGATATTGCCCATGAATTAAAAGTAGTGGTCAATCATAAAAGTGATCTGGAATGGGCTGAGAATCATGCAGAAAAAATGAACGAAAATAGTTTGTTGTATCTTCAACCTGAATGGGATAAAAGAGATAAGATGTTACCATTAGTAATTGATTACATCAAGAATCACCCAAAATGGCGCTTATCACTTCAAACACATAAATACATAGACATACCATGATGAAATTTCTTGGAATCGCGTTTTTGGCAAGTTGTATCATCAGCTGCTCAACGGCACAACCGTCCTATTATAACACATCTGATAAAAAGGCTAAGAAGTATTTGGCGGCAGCCGATGAATGCATGCGTGTAACTGCCACGAAAATGTATCCTGATCTCGACTGCGCCATAGCGAATACGCAAAAGGCATTGGAACGTGATCCCGGATGCACAGATGCCATGGTTAAGCTTAGCGAGTATTATGACCGAAAGGGTGATAAGAAAAACGCCATCATTCAATTGAATAAGGTGCTGGAAAAAGATCCTAATTATTCTCAGACCGGCTTGCTATACTACCATGTGGCAAGTCTTGAAATGGCTGAAGGACAGTATGAGGCATGTTTGAAGCACAGCAAACGATACCTTGAATTTAGAAACAACAACGACCAGTTGGCTGCTAAATGTGATAGGTTTATTGAGAATTGTCAATTCGCACTCAAAGCACTTCAAAACCCAGTTCCTTTCGAGCCTAAAAACCTTGGCCCAGGTGTAAATACCGAACATCCCGAGTACTTTCCTGCATTGACCGGAGATGATAACATGTTACTTTTCACCAGAGTAATTCCGGATAGCAGAATTCCAAAATCAATTGGAGGCAAGCAAGAAGATTTTTTCGTGTCCGAAAAAGTGAACGGTACCTGGACAGACGCTTATGGTGTAAGCCCTAAGATTAACTCTAAATATAATGAAGGCGCACCAACTTTGTCAACAGATGGCAGATTGCTCATTTTTACAGCTTGTGAGTTTATGAATGAAGGCTATGGTCCAAG
The DNA here is from genome assembly GCA_030433115.1 of Bacteroidia bacterium. Lineage (GTDB taxonomy): Bacteria > Bacteroidota > Bacteroidia > Flavobacteriales_D > JAUILH01 > JAUILH01. The sequence continues at coordinate 14,587 of JAUILH010000048.1, forward strand.
CAGAGAGGGGAAAGGCAGTTGTGATTTGTTCTATTCGTTTAAAGTTGGCGGAACATGGACCAAACCAGAAAATTTTGGACCACCAATGAACAGTTGGGACTGGGAATCTCAACCTTCCTTCAGTTCAGATGGAAAAACCATCTACTTTGTTCGAGGAAAACGGGAAAAAAGAGCCATGAGAGACCTACAAAAACAAGACATTTATTTCTCTGAATATGATGAGAAAACAGGCTGGTCTGTTCCAAAGAAACTCGGTCCCAATATCAATACACCTTATAGGGAAGAGTCTGTTTACATCCATCCGGACGGACAAACTTTATATTTTTCGTCTGACGGTCATCCTGGAATGGGTGGCTTGGATATTTATATGAGTCGTAAACAAGCTGATGGTAGCTGGGGAGAAGCTGTTAACCTGGGATATCCAATTAATACACATGAAAATGAGAACAGTCTTTTAGTGGGAGCAAATGGTGAGATAGCCTATTTCGCGTCTGACAGAGAGGGAGGCTATGGAAATCTTGATTTGTATGGATTTGAGTTGTACGAAGGCGGAAGACCTGTGTTCACCACCTATGTTAAGGGGAAAGTATATGATGCGAAAACAAAAGCACCGCTCCAGGCCGCATTTAAGTTAATTGACTTATCTACTGGAGACACAGTGGTTTCATCCAGATCGGATAAACAAACCGGAGAATTCCTGGTGTCAATCCCAACCAATAGAGATTACGCCTTGTTTGCAGATAAACCCGGTTACCTGTTCTTCTCAGAGAACTTTTCTTTAAGCGGTGATAATCTGAAAAAGAACTTTGCATTTGATGTGCCCTTGTCTAAAAACGGAGGGGTGTTGGAGAATGTCTTCTTCGACAAGGATAAGGCCACTTTGAAGCCTGAGTCTAAATTCGAATTGGATAAGCTAGTACGCTATCTTGATATGAACAAAAGCTTTAAAATCACCCTCGAAGGTCACACTGACAGTGATGGAGATGATGATTATAACATGAAGTTATCGCAAAGACGAGCGGAGGCGGTTATGAATTACCTCATAGACCATGGGATTGAAGCCAAACGTCTCAAAGCCAAAGGATATGGTGAAACCGATCCAAGAGACACCAACGATACCGTAGAAGGGAGAGCAAATAATCGCAGAACAGAATACAAAATTACAGAGTAGTTGAGCGGATATAGGTGTTCTGTCTTAATCCAGACAGGTTTTCAATAATGACAGATTTAATTTTGTCGTATGGCAAACGCATATGCTCCATTTATTTATAACTTCATAGATATGAAAGTAGCTAAACTCTGGTATCTCGAGCAGTTCAACCTCATGAAGCGTCTCAAGATGAATGAAAAAATGCGACTGGCCGACACTATGGACATGTCGTCTTTTCACAAAAACAAACAGATTCTATTCCCGGAAAAGACAAATAAAAGCATCTATTTTCTCAAGAAGGGAGTGGTTAAGATTGGCAAGATTACAGAATCAGGAGAGGAAGATTTTCAATATCTGCTGAAAGAGGGGAGTATTTTTGGAGAATTGGCGTTATCAGAAGGAGAAAACATGAATATGATCGCTGTTGCAGTCGAAGATTGCATGATTTGTCATATTGATGTGGATACCATGAAGAAATTGATGGAGTCTAATTCGGCGCTCAGCACGGCAGTCCTCAAAATAATGGGACTAAGAATCCAGAAAGTAGAAAGACGCCTGGAGAGTATCCTCTTTAAAGATTCTAAAACTAGAGTGACAGAGTTTGTGCGTGACTTTCTGGATGAATTTGGAGAACGATCAAAGGATGGAGCAGTAGTGGCCAAGAATTTCTTAAGTAACAAGGATATTGCTAAATTAACGGCAACATCAAGACAAACGGTGAATGCAGTTCTCAATGAGTTAAAAAAGAAAGGCCGCATTGATTTTGACACCAAGACGATCAAAACGAATAATTTAAAGGAGATTAATTAATATGGGATTGTTCAATAATTTATTCTCTGGTGCTGAAGAGAAAATCAAGTGGAATCATATTAAGTCCATGGACGATTTAGATGCCATTCACGAAAAGTCTAAGGAAACTACTCAGGTTATTTTTAAACACAGTACGCGTTGTAGCATTAGCTCAATGGCTTTAAATAGAGTAGAGCGAGAGTTTGATCTGGATGAATCGCATGTCGATATGAATTTTTTGGACCTGATTCAATTTAGATCGATTTCTAATGAAATTGCAGATAAGTACAATGTTTTTCATGAGTCACCTCAAATGATTGTTATAAAAAACGGAGAAGTATGTCATCACGCCAGTCACAATGGTATTGACATTAAATTGGTAAGAAATTGGATCAATGAGTAAAGAATCGCACATCATCAACCATTTAGGAGAGGAAAGGGAGCATTACATGAATTCTGTGGTGCCTCCGATTTTTCAAAGTAGTATTTTCTCTTTTAAGGATGTCAATGGACTCCGTGAAGGATTGAAAAATGAATTTGGAACACCTTTTTACACGAGAGGTCATAACCCAACTGTTGCCATTCTCAGAAAAAAAATGGCTGCCCTCGAAAATGCGGAAGATGCCCTGATCTTTTCGAGTGGAAGTGCCGCCATAGCTGCAGCTGTGATGTCGCAAGCAAAGAAAGGCGATCATGTGGTTTGTGTTGATAAACCTTACAGTTGGACCAATAAGTTATTGACTAATTTCTTGTCGGATTATGGAGTGGAGTACAGTTTTGTTGATGGTAGAAGTCCAGAAAACGTGTCCAACGCCGTTCAGAGTAACACCACTTTAATTTTTCTGGAAACACCCAATTCAGTGAGTTTGGAAATGCAAGATATTGCTGCGATTAGGGAGCGGGTTGGAGAAGACATTTGTATAGCGGTTGACAATAGCTATTCTACGCCAATATTTCAGAAACCTATTGACTTGGGAGCAGATATTGTTTTGCACAGTGCGAGTAAGTACATTTCAGGTCATAGTGATGTAGTGGGAGGTGTTTTGTGCGCAAGCTCAGAGATTGTCCAGACCATTTTCAAGTCGGAATTTATGACTCTGGGCGGGATTATTTCTCCGAATGACGCTTGGTTACTCCTGAGAGGGCTCAGAACTTTACCAATGAGAATTCGTGAGGTTGAAAAAATTACCAGAGAGGTCCTGACTTATTTGGAAGCACATGACAAGGTCGAAAAGATTTTTTATCCTATGCTAAAGAGCAACGAACAGTATGATCTGGCTAAGAAGCAAATGACCGGTGCAGGAGGTTTGTTCTCTATGCAAATTAAGGCGAATTCTATGTCTGACGTAGAAAATTTCTGTAATAATCTGCCCTCCTTTTTAATTACTTGTTCATGGGGAGGATATGAGAGTCTTCTGTTTCCTACGTGCGCACTCTACGATTCTCAGAATTATGGCAGCACAACATTGCCCTGGAATTTGATACGGTTTTACATTGGTCATGAAGACCCTAAAAGTGTTATTGAAGAGTTTGAAAACGCTTTTAAACTGGTTTAAATGGAAAAGACTTACATAAAAGACGATTTAACGATTAAGTGGAATGCTTCAAAATGCATTCATGCAGCTGAATGTGTGAAAGGTGCAAGAAAAGTTTTCAAGCCAAAAGATAAACCTTGGGTACAGCCGGAAAATGATTCTAAAGAGGTCATTAAATCTGCGATTGATAAATGTCCTTCTGGTGCATTGAGTTACGTTGATGCTTCAGCAAATAAGAAAAAAAACGTAGGTTTTGAAGCGGCTGTTATGAAGAATGGTCCGCTAAGAGTGAAAGGTCACATGGATTTAACACTTCATGACGGTTCAAAGATGCAGAAAGATGGTTTTACGGCATTTTGTCGTTGTGGTCAGTCGTCGAATCAACCGTTTTGCGATGGCACGCATAAGAGCGTGGAACCGTTCGAATAGTGTTGAGATGACTCTCTTAAGTTACTAAATTCAAGAATCATAATTAAACATAAAAAAATCCCGTTCCGATAAGTCGGAACGGGATTTTTATTATCGAGTAATGTAGTGCTTATCTTATCTGTTATCGATTGAGACATAATCTCTGGCATTTGCACCAGTGTAAATTTGTCTTGGTCTACCAATTGGCTCACCATTTTCAACCATTTCTTTCCATTGAGCAATCCAACCAGGTAGTCTTCCCAATGCAAACATCACCGTAAACATTTCTGTAGGAATACCAAGCGCTCTGTAGATAATTCCAGAGTAGAAGTCAACGTTCGGGTACAAACCTCTTGCAACAAAGTACTCATCTTTTAACGCAATTTCTTCAAGGTTTTTGGCCAGGTCAAGTACTGGGTCGTTGATGCCAAGTTTGTCCAACACATCATCGGCAGCTTTCTTGATGATTCTGGCTCTTGGATCAAAGTTTTTGTAAACTCTATGCCCGAATCCCATCAATCTGAAAGGATCGTTTTTGTCTTTGGCTTTGGCAATCCACTTCTGGTAATCACCACCATCTTCTTTAATGGCTTCCAGCATTTCAATTACTGCCTGATTAGCACCTCCGTGCAAGGGCCCCCACAAAGCAGAAACACCAGCGGAGATAGACGCATAAAGGTTAGCTTGAGAAGATCCCACAATTCTAACAGTAGATGCTGAACAGTTTTGTTCGTGATCTGCATGCAGAATTAATAACTTATCCAATGCATTTACAATAACCGGATCAATTTCATATTCTTCAGTTGGCATCTTAAACATCATGTTCAAGAAGTTCTCACAGTAACCCAAATCGTTTTGAGGGTACACATATGGGTGACTCTTTGAGTGTTTGTAAGACCATGCAGCTAAAGTAGGTAATTTCGCTAGCAATCTGTGGATAGTCAAATCTACCGCACTCGAACCTCTGTTCGGATCTTGAGATTCAGGATAGAAAGTTGACAACGAACATACCATAGAAGCCAGAATACCCATAGGGTGCGCCTTTCTTGGATAGGCTTCAAAAAATTGTTTCATGTCTTCGTGAACCAAAGTATGGTGCGTGATGCTATCATGAAAAGTTGTTAACTGCTCTTTATTTGGCAATTCCCCATAAATTAGCAAGTAAGCAACCTCCATAAAGTCTGCCTTTTCAGCCAACTGTTCAATCGGATATCCACGGTACCTTAAAATTCCTTTCTCACCATCCAAAAAAGTAATGGCACTCTTACAAGACCCTGTGTTCTTAAATCCAGGATCAATTGTGATAATCTTAGACTGACCTCTTAATTTACCTATATCAATAGCAGTCTCGTTCTCAGTACCAGTTGTGAGTGGTAATTCATATTCGTTCTCTCCAATAGTCAGTTTAGCGTGTTCACTCATGAGTGTAATTTAGTTTTAATTAGACGTGAAATTTTACGGAAGCTAAATATACTAAAGCTTTTGAAATAAGGAATCAAAAGTTGAGCTTTTATGGCACAAAAAGGCGGATATTGTTTCATCCGCCTTTGTTTTAGTTCTTGGTGACCACTATGGTGGCCCGTCTGTTTTCCTGATGTTTGTCTTCAGGACAATCTTCACAATCGTGTATTGGGTCTTCCTCTCCCTTGTATTCTCCACTTATTACAGAAGATGAAATGCCTTTGGTTATCAGGTATTCTTTAACCCTACTGAGGCGCCTTTCGGATAACCATTTATTGTAGTTGTTTGATGCGCGTTTATCTGTATGCGCTTCCACCACAATTTTATAGTCTCCAAACTTTTTAATCTTCGGGATGGCTTTGTCTATGGCAATTTTGGCATCACGATTTAGATAAGATGAGTTTAGATCGAAATAAACAATCTCTTCGAACTTCTCTGGAGCGGGTGGTAGAGGTGGATCTGTAACCGGATCTTTCAGTGCGGCCATATCAGGTGAAGTGGCTATGTATTTGCCAAAGTAGGCTCTGAATTTATCATAAGTCCCTTCTGGTAAGTTTTCAATTGTATACTCTCCGGAAGCATTGGTCTGAATGTTGTCGATTACAGTTGAATCAGATCCTTTAAAGAACACGAATTTGTCGTAAGTAAAAGTCTCCGCTAAATTATTCACCGTGATGCTGCCATCGGTGCCGTCCTCAACAGTTGGATTGGTGGATGCAATTACGTTAAAGATGATAGGTGGAGGAGGGGGGGTGTATACATGTGTGTGGTAAATTTGGTTGTTGCCTTCCCTGTTACTACAGAAATAACAGTCTGTTCCGGACCGTATAAAATAGGCGTCAAACACATTGGAATTGACTTTTGGGCCTAAATTCATCGGTTCTGTCCAGTTTTGCCAGGTATCATCAAGACGAATCGAGTAGTAAATATCTGCATCACCATGTGTGTCCGGACGACCGTCGGAGGCGAAATATAAGGTGTCGGAATTGGGCGAAAGGAAAGGAGAAATCTCATATCCGGCTGTATTGATTTTATTCCCCAGGTGAATAGGTGTGTGCCAAACACCATCATCTCCCTTTCTTGACACATAGAGGTCTTCCTGACCAAGGGTGTTTTTTCCGACATCCGATAGTATGAGAACGTCTTCAGTTGCATTCACGTGGAAACTGTAGTGTTCTCCATGAAGTTCAAAATCTTCAATTGGCAGTTTGTGAGGGTGGTGTTCCCATGACTTCCCTTTTTTTGACGCGATCGCTACTCCTTTGTGCAAACTTTTACGCTTTCTCAAATAGGCGTTTAGCAAGTATATCGTACTACCATCTGTACTTAAACCAAATACGCCATTGTTTTCTTCATTGTTGAGTTCGCCCAGATTTTTAACTGAGACCCACTGGCCGTCTTCATCATGTTCTGCAACCCAAATGTCCTGATCAGACTCCATTTTCTCATAGCCTTTATTTTCAGGATGAAAGGCTCTCACGAAATATAAATGAGAACTGTCTCTGTCAAAAACAGGTTGAATTTCTTCAGCGTCAGAATTGATCATATCCGGTAGAGGGAATGGATCCTGAAATAAAATCTCGTCCTGAGAAAACGAGTTAACATGCCATGCCCCAATGAAGAACACGGCAAGTAGTAGTTTTTCCTTGCACATAATCGGTCTAGAAGTAGTTTATTTTCCTAAAGTCAAACCTAACACTATCTCATGACCACCTCTGTTAAAAGAAGCCATTTTTGATATTGATAGGTCGTAAGAGTAGCCAAACTTAAACATGTCGTTGATATTCATTCCAAGCATTCCAATGATCGCATCTTGGTGGCGATAAGTAAAACCACCCCAAATCCATTTGTCATAAGTTCCAATCATAGTGATGTCTAATGATAGTGGAGCAGGCGACATGAATTTAGCCAATACAGAAGGTGTTAGCGTGAACTCACTCGAAACAGGAATGTGATAACCGGCAGTAATGAAATGATGAGGTTTTAGATCAAAATTGGTGTGATCAACCCCAAGCCAAAGTAAAGTCTTAAGCAGCTCACCACTACTGTACCCGACAAATAGCTCATTGGAATAGAACCACAGACCAGCGTTTAAGTTGATGTAGCCCTGTGCCGTTCCATTGGCCATGAATTGTGCGTATTGAGCATCATTGTCGTCCAACATATCGACCTCATTCTGGTCAAAACGGAACCTGGAAAAACCTGCTCCAAGCCCAGCCGATAAGTTGTAACCTCTCATCACAGGAATGTGAATGGAGTAGGTGCCTTGAAAATTCAATTGCTTGAATGCTCCATACTCATCAGCGAAAATAGATCCGCCCACTGCATGCTTAAGTTTTCCCGTTTTAATGTCTGGAGTTCGAGAGGGACCTCTTCCTCCAACCCTTAGAGAGGGATTATACAATGGCGCACTTCCTCTTGAAAGCGCTGTGTGACCACTGATGTAAAAGTTTCTAGGAGCATTCTTAAATCCAACCCATTGTTGTCTCAGACCAGCACTTATGTCCAGGTACTCATAAATTCCGGAAGCCGCCGGATTAAATAAGTATGGATTGTGCTGATACTGGCTATGCTGATACTGTTGTTGGGCAGATACACTGCCAAGAGCACCGAGCAATACTATACTAAATAATAACTTTTTAATAGTCTTTTAGTTTCTAATGATTGTAACTGAACCTGATTCAGGGTTTTTGGAATCATCTCCAAAGTCAATCGTGAAATAATAGGATCCTGTGGGAAGCTGTACTCCATTTCTAGTACCATCCCATGGGGTAGTATATCCATTTGATTCGAATAGCAGGTTACCCCATCTATTAACAACCCTTACCACACAATTTGGATAAAGTGCATTGAGGTTAACCAGTTCCCAGGTATCATTTACACCATCTCCATCAGGTGTGAAACCAGTTGGGATTTCAAGCTCAAGAACGACACACTGTTCAATCGTAATTGTCACCGAAGAAGCGGGACTTTGACATCCGGCAGCTGTCTCAGTTACATAGTATACAGTTGTTCCTGTTGTGTTATTAGGAGCCAGGTTATTGCCAGTTCCAATGTTGTTAGTTAAACCGGCATCCGAGAACCAATCAATGGTCCCTCCTAAAGCAGGTGTCGCGAACATATCTGCCAATGGATCACCAATACAGTAAGTGAAATCTGTACCGGCAGAAGGCGCCAGTGGGGTAGGCGGATCATTTAAGGTAATGCTCGAATTGTCATTTCCTGTACAGCCGGTGAGCGTTACAACATAATTAGAGTAAGCACCAGCTGCCAATCCTGTGATTATGTAGTCTCCGGATGCATCTGTCATAACAGTACCAAGGTTCACCGTACCAGAACCATCATCATAAGTAATGTCGTATGATGTGCTTGGATTCAGACCTGAGATGGTAATGGTACCATCGCTGCCACCGCAAGTAGTTGGATCAGTAGAGGAGATTGTAAACGTAGGTGCGTTTGGATCAACCAGTGTGATCACAGTCGCATCCGAACCAGAACATCCTGTTAAAGTAACCGTGAAGTTGGTATAAGAATCCGCACCTAAACCAGTAATGATGTAGTTACCGGACGCATCTGTCATGACTGAGCCAAGGTTCACTGTACCTGTACCGTCGTCATAAGTGATGTCGTAAGACGTATTCGGTGTTAAACCAGAAATGGTGATTGAACCGTCTGTTCCACCACAGGTTGTAGGATCAACCGGTGTGCCAACAGTGAATGTAGGCGCATTAGGATCGACCAATGTGATCACAGTCGCATCCGAACCAGTACATCCTGTTAAGGTAACTGTGAAGTTGGTGTATGCATCCGCACCTAAACCAGTAATTACATAGTTTCCACCTGCATCCGTCATAACGGTACCAAGGTTCACTGTACCAGAACCATCATCATAAGTAATGTCGTATGATGTATTTGGTGTTAAACCAGAAATGGTGATTGATCCGTCTGTTCCGCCACAAGTTGTAGGATCAACAGGTGTACCAACTGTGAATGTAGGCGCATTAGGATCGACCAATGTGATCACAGTCGCATCCGAACCAGTACATCCTGTTAAAGTAACTGTAAAGTTGGTATAAGAATCAGCGCCTAAACCGGTGATAATGTAGTTACCAGCTGCATCTGTCATCACAGTGCCAAGGTTTACTGTGCCAGTGCCATCATCATAGGTAATGTCATATGATGTGCTAGGTGTTAATCCAAATATGGTGATAGATCCATCTGTTCCACCACAAGAAGTTGGGTCAACCGGAGAGCCCACGGTAAATGTTGGGGCGGAAGGGTCGGACAAGCTAATACTAGACCCATCAGTTCCGGTACATCCAGTAAGAATAACCGTAAAGTTAGTGTAAGTGTCTGCCCCCAATCCGGTAATGATATAATTACCCGAGCCATCTGTCATTACACTGCCTAGGTTAACAGTTCCCGATCCATCATCATATGATATGTCGTAAGATGTATTAGGATTCAGACCGGAAATTGTGATGGTACCGTCAGTTCCACCGCATGAACTTGGATCAACAGGAGTGCCAACCGTAAACGTTGGAGCAGAAGGGTCTGTTAAAGTAATTGAGCTCGCATCTACAGTATTACAGTTGATGCCATCGGTCACGTCAAAGTTTGTATAGGTATCTGCGCCTAAACCAGTAATGACATAATTACCTGAGCCATCTGTCATCACACTACCAAGGTTGACAGTACCTGATCCATCATCATAAGAAATGTCATATGATGTATTAGGCGTCAAGCCTGAAATGGTAATTGTACCATCAGTTCCGCCACATGAACTCGGATCAACAGGAGAACCTACGGTGAATGTAGGACCGGCAGGATCATTCAGCGTAATGGAAGAGTTGTCGGAACCAGTACATCCGGAAATCGTTACTACAAAATTGGTGTACGTATCTGCACCTAAGCCGGTGATAACGTAATTGCCGGAACCATCAGTCATAACTGAGCCAAGATTAATTGTTCCGGATCCGTCGTCATAAGTAATGTCATAGCTGGTATTGGCCATTAAACCAGAAATCGTGATCGTGCCATCAGTTCCTCCGCAAGTGGTAGGATCGACTGGCGAGCCAACTGTAAAAGTAGGCGCAGAAGGATCAGATAATCCGATTGGTGTATTAACCGTAGTAGCACATGGACCTAATGTTACTACAAAGTTTGAATAGCCATCAGCACCCAAACCAGTAATGGTATAGTTGCCAGCTCCATCGGTTGTTACGGTTCCGAGATTTACGGTACCAGTACCGTCATCATATGTAATGTCATAGTTGGAAAGTGGATTTAATCCTGAAATGACAATAGTACCATCTGTTGCACCACATGCTGTTGGATGGTTACCAAGTGCTACGGTGAACGAAGGGGAAGGATCAATAGTCAATACCATATTGTCCGTTGCTGTGGCACACGGTGAAGCATCAGTGGTAAATGTTAAAGTCACCGTTCCTGCTGTAATGTCTCCTGCGCCGGGTGTATATACGGCATTTGGGTTTGTACTTGTTGGCGAACCACCAAAATTCCCGTCTCCAGAACTTGTCCAGGTACCGGATGTTGCGCTTCCACCAAGCACCCCAGATAGGGTATAAGTATCTGATGAGCAAATTGCATCATCAGCACCAGCATTAACCGTTGGAACATTTGGATCAACAACCGTTACAGTTGAGTTACAAGTGGCCGTGTTTCCATTGACATCCGTTACGGTCAAAGTCACCGTATTAGCTCCAATATTCGCACAATTAAAAGAGGTAGGGCTTGCTGTAATTGAGGCAATTCCACAATTATCAGAAGATCCATTGTCGATCATGGCAGCCGTGATACTTGCATTTCCTGTTGCGTCCAGATTCACAGAGATGTTTTGACAAACCGCTGTTGGATTGGTGTTGTCGTTAACTGTCACGGTAGCCGTACATGTTGAGCTATTTCCATTGACATCTGTTACTGTTAAGGTAACAGTGTTGTTGCCTACATTAGAACAATTAAATATTGATGGAGATACTGTAGTTGAAGCGATTGCACAATTGTCAGAAGATCCGTTGTCAATCATGGCTGCTGTAATAGAGGCATTTCCAGTAGCATCCAAATTCACTGAAACGTTCTGACAAACTGCCGTTGGGTTGGTGTTATCATTCACTGTTACAGTTGCGTTACAAGTTGAACTGTTCCCTGCAGCATCAGTCACTGTGAGTGTGACTGTGTTAGCTCCAACGTTAGAGCAGTTAAATGTTGACGGACTCACGCTCATTGAAGCGATCCCACAATTATCAGAAGATCCATTGTCAATCATGGCTGCAGTAATAGTAGCGTTACCCGCAGCGTCCAGGTTCACGGTAGTGTTCTGACAAACTGCCGTTGGGTTGGTGTTGTCATTCACTGTTACAGTGGCTGTGCAGGTAGAACTGTTTCCAGCAGCATCAGTTACTGTAAGTGTCACTGTATTATTGCCTAGATTAGAACAGTTGAAGGTAGATGGGCTAACACTCATTGAAGCGATCCCACAATTATCAGAAGATCCATTGTCAATCATGGCCGCTGTGACACTTGCATTTCCAGTAGCATCCAAATTCACGGTAGCGTTCTGACAAACCGCCGTTGGGTTGGTGTTGTCATTCACAGTTACAGTCGCAGTGCATGTTGAACTGTTTCCGTTAACGTCTGTTACAGTTAGAGTCACCGTGTTAGCTCCCACATTGGAACAGTTAAAAGAAGAAGGACTCACGCTCATAGACGCAATACCGCAATTATCGGAAGATCCATTGTCTACCATTGCGGCAGTTATTGATGCATTTCCTGTTGCATCTAGAGTTACGTTAACATTTTGGCATATTACTGTTGGACTGGTGTTATCATTAACCGTTACAGTTGCGTTGCAGGACGAGCTATTGCCATTCACATCCGTTATGGTTAAAGTCACATTATTTGTTCCGACATTTGAGCAATTGAAGGAAGATGGACTAACAGTCATAGACGCG
>JAUILH010000049.1 GCA_030433115.1 Bacteroidia bacterium
ACAGATTGGACAGAATTTGGAAGGTAGACGAGCAAGGTGAGATTGGTTCGCACAATGTATTGATGGATATTTCAGGCATCCTGTTAAGCGGATCAGCCGCGAGTGATTATTTTCTACTAGTTGATGCTGTGGACACGGATTTTTCGGATGCTACAATTCACAATGCATCAAGTTTAAGCTCAGGGGTGTTGACTTTCAGTGGAATTAATCTTGATGCCGGAGACCATGTTTGTCTCGGGATTAATTCAAGCCTTATTGGAAACACCGGACCTGGGGGCGTGCTCAACAATGATCGATACCGGTTTTGGTTTAGAGCAGATCAGTTAAGTTTGAATGATGGATCAGTAGTGAGTTCATGGAGCAACGACGGAGGGAATTCCAACAATGCATTTCAAAATTCAAATGCTGCCAGACCAACTTTTCAGAATGATGCCGCCAGCATGCTCAATAACTATCCAGTGGTCAGGTTCGATGGAAATAATGATTTTCTGGAGATCAACGACAATGCGGATTTGAATACAGCTGCCAGTTCTAGCAGAACTTTCTTAATGACATTTAGAACAGGAAATAACGTCTCCAATAGACAGGTTTTGTTTGAGGAAGGTGGTACTGTTAGGGGACTCAATATGTATATTTTCAACGGAAACCTTTATGTAGGTGGATGGAATATCAATAATGATGGTGCTGGATCTCCATGGAATTTTTCATCAGTTAATACTGGGATTACTGCCAACACAGCTTATAACTTAAGCGTGGTATATCAGGGAAATAATGCGGTCACAGGAACAATTTCGGTCTATCTGAACGGAAACAATGTGGGAACCATTAACAATGTTGGGCGCTTGTATACACATTCAGGAGACATAGGAATCGGGGCCAAGAATCAGGATACTTTTTATGAAACCGGTGCTTCCGGAGGAACGGGCCAGTATTTTAGTGGAGATATAGCGGAGTTCATTATTTACAATTTTTCATTGAATAATACTTTAAGGTTGATTGTAGAAAACTATTTATCTGCCAAATACGACATCACTCAGTCTACAAACGATAACTATACAATGGACAACGCCGGAAACGGTGATTACGATCATGATGTAGCCGGTATTGGTCGCGAAAATTCAACAAGTGTACATCAGGATGCTAAAGGAACAGGTATTGTGAGGGTTTATGTTCCGAATTCATTGAATGATGGAGATTATTTATTGTGGGGACATGATGGAGAAGACCTCTGTAACTCAACAGATGTGCCACCAGCGCTCAATGCACGCTTGCTAAGAACCTGGCGTTGTAGTGAAACAAGTGATGTAGGAACCGTCAATTTGAGCTTTGATTTATCAGATATTGACTACGGAAATGCATCTAATGTCCGTTTGCTAACGGATGTAGATGGTGTTTTTAATAATGCTACTATCGCTGCACCAAGCGCTATTAGTTCAGATATTTTCGTCTTTTCAGGCATCAACCTCAATGATCAACAGTATTTTACGTTGGGCACCACAGGCCTGTTTGTTGGTGTATCCGGTGATTCTACTAGGTGGACAGGTGGTTCTACAGACTGGTTCTCGGCAGGAAATTGGACTCATGGCGTTCCAGATTCAAATGTGAGCGTTACAATACCTGCCGGACTTGGAAGCTACCCAGTTGTAAATTCAGCTGCAAAGTGTAAGGATTTAATCATTGAGTCAGGTGCGAGTTTGGAAATTTCAGGAAACAATGAGTTACAAGTTTTTGGTTCATGGAGTAATTCAGGGACTTTCACTGAGAATTCGTCCACCTTACATTTAAAGGGAGATTGTGGGCGTGCGGCTTTTAGCAATGCAGGAACGGAAGAATTCTTTAACTTAATTCTGGATAATGTCAATGGGGCACAAATTACCAGCGGAACGGTTGAGTTGAAAGGAGCTTTAGACCTCAGAAATGGGCTTTTCTTAACAAACGATTCATTGACCCTGGTATCGGATGCCAATGGAACCGCAAGAATTACTGAAATTACTGGTGGATCGATCTCTGGTAACATTGAAATGCAGCGCTATATTGATGCGGGGTCTACTAATTGGAGATTCCTGACTTTTGCAGTTTCAGGTGCTGATTTGGAGCAATTTGATGATGACTTTATTACAAGTGGAATTCCAGGATCGGACTATCCTAACTGGCCTTCCGCTTCAAATCCATGGCCATCATTATATACTTATGATGAAGCTGCTGGGACATCTTTCAATCAGGGCTATATTCCAGTGTCAAATATGAGCAACTTATTAGGTGTTGGAGAAGGGCTTTGGATTTGGTGTGGTGATACCATCACGGGGACCCAGCCATTTACTGTTGATGTGAGAGGGCCAGCCAATACGGGCAGCATTAATTTACCGGTAAGCTTCACAACGTCAAGTGGAAACATGGATGACGATGGTTGGAACATGGTAGCCAATCCTTATCCTTGCACCATTGATTGGGACAGTCCGAATTGGACCAAAACTAACATTGAGAATGCCGTTTATATCTGGAACCCGGATTTACAACAATATGCCACTTATATTGCTGGCGCTTCAACAAATGGTGGGAGCAATTTAATTGCATCTTCACAAGCTTTTATGGTCCATGCTGATGCCGCTTCACCTGTTTTAACAATTGAGGAGTCGTGTAAGGTGAACCAGGATCATGGGTTCCTCAAAGCGTCCAGTATTAGTACAGATTTGTTGAGAATTCAAGTGTCAGATGGTAACTTCCAGGATGAAACTGTTGTAAGATTTGACCAAGTCGTTAACAATGGTTTTGATAATTTTGCAGATGCACGAAAAAATCAGTCCGGCTTGACCAATGTGCCGAAATTGTATACGAGCATCAGTGGGGTGGATTATGCCATTAATTCACTCAATGCAGATACCCTTATTACAAGCTTATCATTGAATTATGTGCCCATTAATTCAGGGACTCACACCATTTCAATCACAGATCGGGCGGCTATTAATCAAATGTCGTGTGTGCTGCTGGAAGATCAATTTACAGGTATTTGGACAAATATATTAGTGGATACCGTTTATCAATTCGCTGGCAGTGTGGGAGATCCTGTTGATAGATTTGTGATTCATTTTTCGAATGGCACAGATATGATTGGAGCAGACCCTGGATGTGCCAATGATTCAACTGGTACTATTCAGCTGGATGGCCTGATGTCAAATAGTGTGGTAAATGTATTTGAATCAGGAAGTATGATTCACTCTGACACAGTTTCCAATTCCCTAAATCTGATTGATTTGTCCTCGGGTACATACAATATTGAGATCAATCAATTGTCTGGACAATGTCCAACGGAAAACTTAACAGTGGTATTGAACAATCCACCACCTATGCAACAAGCAGTTAATACACTTCACGAAACTTGTATTACCTGCTGTGATGGGATGATAGATGTGGTGCCGTCTGGTGGAACTGCGCCTTATTCCATCGCTTGGGACGATCCGCAATTATCAGGCTTTACTTTATCCGGCATCTGTTCTGGTATGTATACTTACGATTTAATGGATGCGAACGGATGTACGATCAACGGAAATACTGAGGTGTCTGCTTTTACATCAATTCATGACCTCAACACTGACTTCAAGGTGTATCCTAATCCAACGAATGGTCAGTTTTATATTGAATCTCACAAGACTTTTGATATGCGAATACTTGATTCAAGAGGACGCGTCATATGGGTGAAAACTGACTTGATTGGACGACAGTCATTTGATTTGGGTGAGGTTGAAACCGGATTGTATCATTTGATAATGACATCCGGAGATAAAACAGAGGTACTCCCTTTGATCATAGAATAATCCCTGTACATTTGCAGTAAATGCAAGATTTAAATCGCGCCATATTTGAGTGGGATATTGTCAATTGGTCAAAATCCAGAAAACTGTGGGATCCTCAAATAGCATCACTTTCCGGAGAAGCATTGGGGATCGGTGAAAGAGGTGGAGGCCTGAGTTTGTACATGGCCAAAAATGGCTTAAAGGTGGTGTGTACTGACCTGAATGACTTTCCGGAAACAACTGCTCAACTGCATCAGAAATTTAAGGTAGCCGAGCAAATTACGTATCAAAAAGAAAGTGCATTGGATCTAAGTTTTGACGACAATTCTTTTGATCTGGTTATGTTTAAATCTGTTATTGGTGCACTGTCTGAAAAAGAGAGACAACAACAGGCTATTAATGAAATCTATCGGGTGTTGAAGCCTGGCGGATATTTGATGTTTGCAGAAAATTTGGAAGGATCAGCCCTGCACAGATACCTCAGGAAAAAGTTTGTAAAATGGGAGCATTACTGGCGCTATTTAACTTACAAAGGTGATTTGGATTTGTTCAGCCAATTCTCACACTGCGAGTATCAAACGCACGGTTTTTTGGGGGCTTTTGGACGTTCTGAAAAACAAAGGTCGGTATTAGGAAAGATGGATAGGCTGGCGGAAAAAATGGTCCCAGCTGGCATGAGATATATTTTGGTCGGCGTTTGTAAGAAATAAGTTCTAAATCTCAGGCGATATATGGTACAGCTCCTCCCAAACGGCAATGTTGTATAATTTCCATTGTGTTCTCAGCGGCAGATTTTTAAACGCCAGGCTCTTTTTGTCAACCAGATTATCCAGTAGTTTTGAATTGATCACAGCCTCCTCCATAACCTGACCATGTTTTTTCAACCAAATTCCCTCGGGGGCATTAAATCCTAGTTTGTTTTTCCTCCAAACAATCGACTTAGGTAAAATAGGGTCCACTACTTTTCTCAAAATGTATTTCGTCCACCCTTCATGAATTTTATAATTATCGTTGGTGTTGATGGCAGTTTCCAACGTGTTATAATCGATAAATGGCAATCTCGTTTCCACCCCATGACGCATGGCGTTTTTATCCTCATACTTCAATAGGTGAGGCAGTTGTGTACTCAGAATTTCCTGCTTTTGAAGAGATTTAATGTCTTTATAGGCACCAGCCATGGCTTTAAGTGGTTCCGATTTAAACGCATTCAAAAGTGTCTGTTTTACGAACCCATTTTTGCGCTTAAGTCGCTTCAATCTTAACTTGTAATTGGTGAAGTATAATTGAAATTGAATCGCTTTGCTCAGACTTAGTTTAGAATTCTTAGATGACTTTAATGTATTCTTGATCAAAGCCAATCTGCCCTGATTTTTAAGATAGGCAGGGTAGTATTTTTCATAACCCAACAAGGTTTCATCTCCTCCCTGACCATCAAGCATTACAATACAGTTAATTGAACGAGCATGTTTGAGGACAAAATATTGCATGGCAACTGAGGCACTGCCAAAAGGTTCTTCCTGAGTATAAATCACATCTTTTAAGTGTGCCACAAAGTCATCATACGAAGGTTCAATTACATGAAGGTCTAATTCACAATGTTCCGCTACATCCTTGGCAAACAAACTCTCGTCAGTTTCTGCTTCTTCAGATTTGGCATGAATGGCAGTAAAATTTCCGTCTCCCTCATACATCTTGGAAGCCATGGCAGCGATTGAGCTACTGTCCAGTCCGCCACTTAAACAAGTACCAACCTTCACATCAGAACGCATTCTAAAACGCACGGCTTGCTCAAGAGAGTTCCGATATTCCGTTACGCAGTCTTCCAGATTACCAGCATGTTCTGATTCAAAATTGATGTGGTAATATGGCTGTATTTTTATTGACCCATCATGAAGGTCTATGCTTAGATTGTGCCCACCAGGAAGCTTCAAAATATCTTTAAAAAATGTCTGATCCGTGCAATCCTCCAATCCTGTTATCAAAAACTCAAGAATAACGTCCTTGCAAACTTTCACCTCTTTTTGAAGGAATAGAAGTTGCTTGATTTCCGAACCAAATGCAAAGCACGATTCGGAATCCAGGTAATAAAAAGGCTTGATGCCAAATCTGTCGCGACTACAAAATACCTGATTTCGAACTTTATCGTGAATGGCAAAAGCCCACATGCCATTGAATCTCTCAACACAAGCTTCCCCCCAATGTGCATATGCGGCCAAAATCACCTCAGTATCGCATTCAGAGTTAAAGGCATATCCAGCCAATTTCAGCTCATCCCGAATTTCAAGGTAATTATAGACCTCCCCATTAAAAGAAATGACGTATTGATCTTTCCAGTGCATAGGTTGTTTGCCTTGGTCAGATAGGTCTAGTATGGCCAATCTCCGGTGCCCCAAAAAGGTTTGTTCATGCTGATAGAAGCCTTCACCATCCGGACCACGATGAGCAATGAGCGCATTCATTTTTTTTATGATGTCTGGCTCAACAGTATGATTAGGTTTTGCAACTATGCCGCTTATTCCACACATGGCGCCTCAGATTTGTAATGTGCTTTGAATAGAATGTACAGTATGATTAACATGGCCCAACCCCCAGTAATCAATATAGTTAAGATGCTGGAAGAACTCAGCAACAAAATAGGGAAGAGGTTGATACAAGCAAACATCAATGAGTCTCCGTGGAATATCCCTTGAATAGTGTAGAACACGAGTGCCAGAATAAATCCGGACAGTATTAAGCCCCAATACCCAAAATTGGCATATTCTCTCACGAATGTTGCCACGTTCACAGTTCCGGTTAAGCCTCTTTTGACATAGTCAGGTCTAATGATTGGATACAATTCTACATTATAATTTCTGAATTGTGATCCCTTGATTTTGGCAATGATAGGGTAGCCATCACCGTTCAAAAAAGGTTTGTCTTCCGGAATATGATCGAACCATTCAGACACAATTTCTCCCGGCACTATGAAAATACGATTGCCAAGTCCAACTATGATACGCACAGCTTTAGGACGGTTATCGACCACCGTTTTTCCACTGGGAAGAGTGTCGTTCTCCAGTGAAACGCTTAACATGGTTAGAGTAACTAAAACAACTCCTATACAAGCCAAAATTGCCGACATATGGTACCATTTTCTTTTGTAAATGGTGTAGATCAGTCCGGGCATCATCATGGATAAGATGTAGCTTTTCTGCATCATTGAAAATCCGTAAAAAGCTGACAATACCAACAGAGCTATAACAATGCTGTTCTTCTTTTTAATGAGAAAGTGTAAAATGGCGAAGGGAATAAACGCTCTGAGGTTAAATGCCGATAGGTAAGCAATGATTTTTGGAGAGCCTTCATGAATGGTTCCTCTCAGTTCAGTTAACTCCGAAATTTTAGATAAACCAAAGGCTTTGATTCCGGGAGGTCCGCCTAAAACGACCATGTCCGCTATAAAAATGAGTAAACAGCCTGCCAGCAGAAGCTTGTCCATGAGTCCAAACTCCATATTCAAAAAGGGAATAGACAGGTTTTTTAAGCGTTCGCCACCTCCCCATTTGTTGAGCAGCCAGTAGAAAAAGATCAGAGCGCCAGATACAAGAGCCAGTTTATCCAGGTGAGTGGTGCCGGAATACACGATTACACCAATGCTCAGCAATGCCATGAGTAGCATGAACAGAGAAATCGAAATATGGTCTTTAATCAGTTTAAGCAACAGAATCTAAGTTACGTTCGTATTTCCTCATCACGTAGTAAATAAGAACGGCATACCAAAAGTAGAAAAATAGGTCGATTGAGATGTAGAGTAGAATGAAATCTCTGAATTGAAGGTTCGGGAAAAAGTACAGAGATATGATGCCCCCGAAATAGGCTATTTGCCAAATGCTGTTCAACTTCAGTTCTTCAAAAGCAATGAAAACAGAAGTGAAAGGGGTGACAATGAACTTAATGGCATACCCAAAAATCAACAATTCGGTAAGTCGACCGGCAAAATCCCATTGGTCGCCAAATGCAAAGCTGATAATGTCTTCTCCAAAAAAATGTCCAATGGCAGTAGCCACGATGGTTCCGGCAAACAGCAACCAAAAAATCTTTCTTAGGAAACTTTGAATACTTGTTTGCTCATTGCGTGCCTGACTCATTTTTTGCAAAAGAATCTGAGAGAGACTCAGAGAAATTAAAGCCAGTGGAAGTGCCAATAACTTCTGACTCAAATCATATTGTCCGGCAACTTCTTCCTGATAAAAGGCATTGATGATCAAAATAGGTAGCATGAGGCTTATTGTACTCATAATATTGGGCAACAAATGCCATTTCGGGAAGTGACTATAAGTCTTGAGCAAAGTTTTGATTTTGCTGAAATCGACTCTCAGGGTACCACGTGTTTTTTTGAATTGAAAGAGGTAAGTGAAGAAATTGAAAATATCACCTATAAACGTTCCAAGTATTAGACCATTTCCCTTCCATAATTGTCCTAGTGCGACATGAGAAACCCCCTCGGCACTCCTTCTCGATACTTTGTTAAAAGCAAGTGCCTTAAACGCTTTTTTTCTGGTTAGCCAGAAGCTGAAAATCAAATGCCCGGAATTGAAGAAAACACTCACCGGAATAAGGAACATCCAATCGCTAATTGCAAGAGGAAGTTGGAGTAAATTGATTAATGGACTACTGAATAATAAAATAACCAGAAACACGCCAATGCTGAAAAACAAACTAATCAAGAGACTTCCCATCACCAGGTTATTGCCGTCTTCATCAGCTTTTGGCAAGACAATTGAATTCTGGTAGCTCAAACAAGCGCCTATAGAGAGTATAGATACGATGGAAAAATAGACGCCCATCAAACCAAATTCTTCCGGTGTGAAGATGCGTCTAAGAAAAAACTGGAGCGCAACTGGAATCACCTGAGCAAGCAATGTACCTCCAATTAAAACGCTGGAGTTTCGGGCAAATTCCGATCTTCTAAAAATACCTTTCAACATAAGCAGAGGTGACTCTCAAAACGCATAATTACGGATAAATTGTCTCTGGAATGAGTTTACTCAAACTATTTATCAAGAAAGTTAAGATAAAAAGTGCGTGCGTTCCTCAGAAGTGGGGATTCTGCAATGCTCGCTTTTGCCAAACCATTTGTAGCGCTTTCGTGCCACAAAATCATATCCCCAATCCCGAATAGGATATGGAATGATCCATAGGATACTGAGAAATTTCCATGGCCAGGTTAATTTTAAAACAATTCGAATAAAACCAGATGATTTGATATAGACCTTGTCATTCGAACAGAAAATAAGAGAGTCATATTTGGTACTTTCTTCGGGTATTAATTTTTGAGCTGTTTCACCTTGTAAAGGTGCATACTTCAAACGATTTTTTTTATCCCTTTTTAGTAACCAATTAACAGAGCGATTGCACAAATGGCAGTGACCATCAAAGAATACAACATTGTCTCCCACCATGCTAAGTTAATAAAGTATTTACTTACCTTTGGCGCGTGGTAAAAGTCTGTCATATATCCACCGTTCATCATGCTGGAGACCCTCGAATATTTCATAAAGAGTGCGTGTCATTAGCCAAGGCAGGTTTTGAAGTTTATTTGGTTAATCAGGATACTGAGGACAAGGAGATTCAAGGGGTTAAGATCAAACATCTTAAATCACACAAAAGTAGAAAGGACCGCTTTTTTGCCATGTTCAAAGCGTTTAGTCTGGCTAGAAAAACCAAAGCAAAAATCATTCATTTTCACGACCCTGAATTGATGTGGATTGCTGTGTGGCTCAGAATATTTGGGAGAAAGATCATTTATGATGTGCATGAAGATGTCGCCAAGCAAATTTTGGATAAAAAATGGTTGGGACCGAAATGGGTGAGAAGATTTGTATCATTTTCATATCAAATCAACCAGAAAATTTGTTGCTGCTTCTTTTCGGGAGTGGTAACAGCTACGCCTGAGATTACCTCAAAGTTTTCGACAAAAAAAGCAATTACGGTTCATAACTATCCCATACTTGGATATCTGGATGATGCGCCAAACGCCAATATTGATAAGACAAAACCTTCAGTTATTTATGCTGGGGGATTGACAGAACTGCGTGGTATTTATGAATTGATTGAAGCCGTGGGAGAATTGAATGGGCAATTGGAATTATGGTTGCTTGGTCCATGGGAATCTGATAATTTTCACGAGAAATGTAAGGCGAGTAAAGGCTATCAATACACCAAATATTTTGGTAAAAAGACTCTACAGGAAGTGTATACATACTATCAGTTGGCTGATGTTGGTGCACATGTCATTCAGCCCATACCAAGGTACTTGATAGGCATCCCCACAAAGATTTTAGAATGCATGGCAATTGGAATGCCGGTTGTATTAACAGAAAGCGATTACTGGAAAAGCTTTTTTCAGAACCACAGCTTGTTCGCAGATCCATTCAATAAACAGGACGTGGCCCAAAAGCTTATGGATGCATATGAGCAAAGCAAAGACCCTGAGGGGAAACAAAAACGCGCCGAATTCATTAGAAAAAATTACAGCTGGGAGGCTGAAGAAGAAAAGTTGATTAATTTATACCAAAAAATAGTGTCATGATAAACAATTTTAAGAAGGTACTTGTCTTAGCACCGCACACAGATGATGGGGAGTTTGGATGTGGTGGAACCATCGCTAAACTCGTTGAGGAAGGCATGGATGTTTACTGTGCGGCATTTTCTGCTTGCCAGCAATCTGTCTTACCGCAGTTCCCGTCAGATATTCTAATCACTGAAGTAAAGGCGGCCTCAAAAGTACTGGGCGTGAAGGATGATAATTTGATTTTATTCGATTATGATGTAAGAACGTTTAATTTCAGACGTCAGGAGATTTTAGATGACATGATTAAGTTGAGAACCAAAATTCAGCCAGATTTGGTTTTATTGCCATCCGTGAAGGACATTCACCAGGATCATAATACCATTGCTGTTGAGGGCTTGAGGGCTTTTAAATTCTCCAGCATTTTAGCCTATGAGGTTCCATGGAATAATTTTTCGTTTAGCACATCTTCGTTTGTTCATTTGGACGAAAGACATGTCGCACGAAAAGTGGAAGCACTGAAGGAATACAAATCTCAGGCGCACCGAACGTATGCGAATGAAGAATTTGTGCGGTCGCTGGCCAGAACACGTGGGGTTCAAATTGGAACTAAGTACGCGGAGACATTTGATGTCGTGAGGTGGATTATTCGATAGACTTTGGATTCTATCCACAGGCCTTAGGATATCCGGGGAATTCATGAAAAAAGTATCCGTAATCATAGCGTGTAGAAATGAGGTCAATTCCATTGAGGCGTGCATACAATCCGCGCTGACAAATGAAACTGAGTCTCTTAAAGTCGATATCATTGTTTGCGACGGAAAAAGTGACGATGGAACCTATGAATTATTGGCACGTTTAAGTGCTACTGAACCCAGGTTGAAAGTATTGGTTAATAAAGAACTTTATGCGCCACATGCATTCAACTTAGGAATCAAAAATGCAGATGGAGATTATGTTTTAATTGTTGGTGCCAGGCACATTTTAGCCCCTGACTACCTCACTGTGTGTCTTAAGGCATTTGAGAAAGATTCTAGTATTGCTTGTGTAGGCGGTAAAGTAAACAATGTCTATGTGAACCGGACCGGGGAGATCATTGCACAAGCCATGGATACCAGTTTTGGTGTTGGCGGAGGGAATTTCAGAATCTTAAGGGAGGACACTTATACCGATACTGTTGGAACGCCTTTGTATCATAAGGCTATTTTTGAAGAGATTGGTTTGTTTGATGAAAACTTGGTCAGGAATCAGGATGATGAGTTCAACTTTAGATTGACACAATCAGGCAGGAAGATTTTATTCACACCGAAAGCCGAACTTCAATATTATGTACGAGGGAATTATTTAAATCTGTTTAAACAGTATTTCCAGTACGGGTATTGGAAAGTTTTTGTCAATAAAAAACACAAGACCGTGACTACTGTTAGACAACTATTTCCCATGCTATGGATGTTGTTTTTGTTCTTGGGCTGGTTGCCAGCACTGCTTATACCTGAGATGATCTATGTCTATTTGGGATTCATCGGATTGTATTTTCTAGCGGCATTTTATTTTTCAGCTAAAAAATCACGCAATATTTCAACATACTTTTCAGTTATTTGGGTGTTTTTAATACTACATTGCTCTTATGGATTGGGATACCTCAATGGAATTTGGCACTTTTTAGTATTGAAAAAACAGCCAACTCACAGGGCTACCAGTATGTCGAGATAGTATGCAATTGATTTTAAGAAACATATCACATTACATTATTCTGCTGATAGGTTTCTTATTTCCAATTTTTCCAAAAGCCATTCCGCCATTAATTATTTTGTACTTCTTGATTTGGTTGATCAACGGAGATTACAAAGGTGTGCCCAACATCAAATTCAAATGGGTGGCATTATTGGGCATAGTTTTTTTCTTGCTCCATGCCATTGGTTTGAGTTATTCAGATAATTTAAAGCTGGGCTTGAGTGAGCTGGAGAGCAAGTTCTCTTTTTTACTCATTCCTATGATGCTACTGTCCCGACCGCAAAATTACCTGGGTAAAATCAGGTCGATTATGGCAAGTGTCATGATTGGATGTTTCGTTGGGAGCATCATTTCCTTATGGGGAGCCTTTGAAAATTATCTGGAATTGCCCGAACTGTATCAATTCATGGGAGGTAGATTGTTCTCAAATGTGCATTTGGCTTACTTCAGTTTATACCTGAATGTGTGTATTCTGTTTATTTTCTGGCTGCTCAATTATGGGCAATTGAACGATAAGAAGTTGAGGTACGTATTGGTGGCTTTGGGCGCATTTTTCGCTTTCATGATTTTGCTCAGCACCTCAAAAAATGGCATTCTGACTCTGCTCATTGATCTAATCGTGATTGCTTGGATCTACATAAAAAGAACTGGTAAATGGTCAATAGTGCTGGCATTCACGGCTGCCATTGTGCTGTTCTTTACAGGAATGATCAATAAGAGTAAATGGGCGGAAGACCGTTTCACAGAATTGGTTGAGAATGCCTTTACAAACACGAATGGACAGGGAAGTACGGGCGTTCGTAAAATTGCCTGGAGCGCTACCCTGGATGTGGCTTTGGAACATCCATTAACGGGGGTGGGAACTGGAGATGTCAAACAGGAAATTTTCAAAATGTATGAAAAGAAAGGGGAAACAGATGCCTTTAATCGCCAAATTGGACCGCACAATCAATACCTGCAGTCGTTTGCTGAACTTGGAATTCTGGGACTGAGTTGTTTGGTACTGATTCTGTTTTATCCACTGTATCTGAGCATTAAGAAAAAATCTATTACCATATTTTTATTTGTCCTTGCCTTCGCGGTAGCGTGCTTCAGTGAGAGTATTCTGGAAAGGCAGGCAAGAATTATGTTTTTTAATTTCTTTTTGCCAATTTTGCTGATGCATATCAACCATTTGAAATTTAATGATTCCGTTCTCCCCACCACGCTACCATCCTGAGATTCTTGAAGAGTTAGAGGGGACCTTGAAATCTGGCTGGATTACCACAGGACCTAAAACCAAATTGTTTGAGAAACAGTTAACCGCCTATTGTGGCAATAAGGTCACAAATGCACTGAATTCGGCAACTGCCGGAATGGAGATGGTGCTAAGATGGTTTGGAGTAGGAGAGGGAGATGAGGTGATTATTCCAGCTTATACCTACTGCGCAACGGCCAATGTGGTAGTGCATTTGGGGGCGAAACCTGTCATGGTTGATGTAGGGGACGACTTCAATATCAGTGTCACTAATATTGAGGCAGCCATCACAAATAAAACGAAGGTAATTGTGCCGGTAGATTTCGGTGGATGGCCTTGTGATTATGACGAGATCATGGGTTTGGCGGTGAAACATCAGTCAAAATTCACTCCCAATTCCGACCAACAAAAGTTATTGAACAGAATATTGGTCATGGCAGATGCAGCGCATTCGTTTGGAGCGAGCTATAAGGGTAAAAAGAGTGGCTCTCT
The DNA here is from genome assembly GCA_030433115.1 of Bacteroidia bacterium. GTDB lineage: Bacteria > Bacteroidota > Bacteroidia > Flavobacteriales_D > JAUILH01 > JAUILH01. The sequence continues at coordinate 13,805 of JAUILH010000049.1, forward strand.
GGCAGATGTATCGGTTTTCTCATTTCATGCAGTTAAGAATTTATCCACTGCAGAAGGCGGATGTATTTGTTGGAACCTTCCCGAGTCATTTAATCATGAAGACATTTACGTCTCTATCAATACACTTGTATTGCACGGACAAAGTAAAGATGCATTGGCCAAAACTCAGCTTGGTGGTTGGCGATATGATGTTGACGAACCAGGATACAAATGCAACATGACAGATATTCATGCGTGTTTGGGACTGGTTGGATTGAAGTATTATGCTGAGACACTTGCAAGAAGACAGTTTATTGTTGAAACTTATGACCAGGCATTTGAGAACGAATCTTGGGCAAAACTCCGACGAAATAAAACCACAGATAAAGAAACGTCTTATCATTTATATGCATTGCGCGTTCCTGACATGACTGAGGACCAAAGAGACACAGTAATTACCAAAGTGGCTGAAAAAGGAGTGAGTGTGAATGTGCACTTTATTCCATTGCCCCTGTTGTCGGCATATGAAAAACGGAATTATAACATTGAGCACTATCCTACAGCTCATAGTTTATTTAAAACTGAAATATCTCTTCCTGTTTACTATGATTTAAGTGATGAGGATATTCAAACCGTCATTGAGTCAATAAAATCTTCCGTGAAGGCGGTTTTGAATGCTTAAGCGCTTATTTGATATCGTCTCTTCTATCATTGTCTTGTTGATCATTTCGCCATTTCTACTGATCATTATCATTTTAATTCCTCTTGAATCATGGGGCAATCCATTTTTTGTGCAGCAGCGAATAGGAAAAAATGGACACCCTTTTGGCTTGATTAAACTCAGGTCGATGAGGCCCGATACTGAAAAAAAAGGTCAATTAACTGTAGGAGAAAGAGATCCTCGAATTACTCGAATAGGTGCGTTCATTCGCAAGTTTAAGGTGGATGAATTCCCACAATTGATTAATGTCATTAAAGGCGAAATGAGCATTGTGGGACCGAGACCAGAAGTCAAAAAATATGTGGATTTATACAATGATGAACAACAAAGAGTTTTGGAGGTGAAGCCAGGCTTATCCGATTATGCTTCAATAGAATACATCAATGAAAATGAGTTGCTGGGGAAATCTGAGAATCCGGAAAAAACTTATATTGAAGAGATCATGCCTGCAAAACTTGAACTTAATTTAAAGTATATTGAGGAGCAAAGTTTTAGGACTGACTTGAAAATTATTTTCAGAACTTTTGCTAAGATTGTTTGACCACTTTGAGGAGTTCATTCAATTCATCTACTTTATCCAAATAACCCGCTTTGCTATATGAATAAATTAGATTAGTAATCATGCGCTTGATGATGGTCTGGTTGTCACATGGTTCGTAGAAATTCTTTTCCGGCGCTATGTTGAGTTCCTTTAAAAATTGATCGATTTCCTTGTGATTAAAAATGGTGCCTCTGCTAAACGGATTAATAAAAAACAATACCTGCGAATCGTCATCGCTAAACAAACTGTTGAGGTTGTGCTCGTCCATGTAGCACAGTACAAAGTGGTTAGGTAGGTTCACGCCATAAATTGGCACATTCATGCGTTTGGCAACAACCAGGTAAACAATTGCAAGAGACAAGGGGTTCCCTTTTTGAGATTCTAAAACGTTGTTGATGTATGAATTCTGTGGTGAGTGGTAATTCTTTTTGTTGCCTCTAAAACCGTGAACATCAAATAAAATGTGATTGAAGACCTTTACTTTTTCAAAAGCAGTCAAATCTTCATTCATTTCCAACCAAACATCTCTTTCTAATTGGTCTATTTTCTGATAGATTTTTTTGACATCCAAATCAGGATACTGGTATCGAGCGACCATGGCTGCACCTTCCAGCAAGTCGTTGGCACCATTTACAATCCAGGAATTTAAAGAGTCCTTCAGCGCAAAAAACTGAATTTCATGAATCAATTCCTCAATGCGTTGCTGAAACAGCATGTCAAAATCATTGAACTCCCAAAACGACTCCAAAGATGGGATCACGTCAATGCCATAAGACAACAATTTTGTCTTAACATGAGCGTATACCTGTTCATCAGGATCGTCCAGTAAATTTATCAATGCATGAATCTCGCTACTTGGCACCATCTATATATTAAACGCAGCAAACCACGTTATTGTTACTTCAAATTACGGTGATTCTGCAGCCGTTAAAACAGCCCCTGAATTTATTTTTGAATAGCCTGGTGTTAAGTAAAGCTTATTTTTTTGAGAACTGAGCCGCTATTTGGTTAGCCGATCTAGTGTATATTCTATGAGTTTATCCACAGTAATTTTGTAATTCTCAGAATACTTTTTTGCGCTTCTATTCGCAATAATGGCGCAAATTGTAGCCGATTGATGTCCTAGTAGTGATGATAGACTATACAGGGCAGCCGTCTCCATTTCATAATTGGTAATTCTTAAGCCATTGTGCTCAAATGATCTGATGGAGTCGTTAAGGTTAGGGTTGTGTGGATTGAGTAACAATGTTCTGCCTTGTGGACCGTAGAATCCGTTAGATGTAATTGTAATACCGGTAACTACAGTGTTGCCATTAAGTTTATCGAACAGTGTTTGGTCGGCTTTTACAAAATAAGGATGGTTGTAGCGTTCGTGCCAGTCAACCTGCTTTAGAAAAGCAGTTTCCAGAGCAGTTTCTTCAGCTTCATACTGACAGTCGTAAAAATTAGCGACACCATCAAACCCCAAACCGAATTCAGATAGGAGATAAGAGTCTACAGGAATATCTGGGTGCAAGGCTCCACTGGTTCCAAGACGAACAATATTCAACTGTCTGAAAGTGCTCTTAGGTAAACGCGTCTCCGGATCAATGTTAACAGCTGCATCTAGTTCGTTTACTACAATGTCTAAATTATCTGCACCAATGCCTGTCGACAGGGCAGTGACTCGTTTACCGTTGAAAGTTCCGGTGTGAGTTACAAATTCTCTGTTTTCAATGCGACATTCTATATCGGAGAAGTGTCTGGAGATTCTGGCCACTCTGTTTTGATCACCAACCACAATCACTGTATCAGCAATGTGCTCATTTTTGAGTTTCAGGTGATAAACACTGTTGTCAGGATTCAAAACTAATTCGGAAGCAGGAATGGGTTCAGTGACTTTGATTCGGTTCGTAAGCATGAATCAAATATAAGAATAGCGGATTAAGAATGAGAACCTATGAGATAAAAACAACTGAAATCTTCATTCTCGCATTCCTTCTCTTTCTCACAAACCTTTCAATGCCGTCAGGGTACGGGGAGTTTCCATAACCATCAGACTCTTTCGCTGCGCTCTGAGTTGCGGTAAGGATTATGGGGAGGTATCTCAAGAAACTTAAACTTTCCTAACAAACGATACTCAGAGGCCGAAGAATGAGGACGAAGGAGTCTGACATTTAGGATCACATTTTCGTGATTATCAGACTCACTCTCACTCTCACTCTCATTTTTGTCCTGTTTAATCCAAACTACCAAATACTCTCTTCAAGATATCTGATACTCTGGCAATCGGGTCTTTTCTGATTTTTGCTTCTTCATCGGCAATTAAAGTAAACAAACCGGATACAGCTCTATCGGTCACATATTCAGTCAAATCGGTATTCACTTTAGGTTTCCCGGATAATATGGTGGTCTTATTATAAGCATTCACCAATGGTTCCCAGTATTTAGTCAAACTCACAGATTCAATCGCTTTATCCACTTTGGGTGTGAAAGCTGTTTTTAAACCAGCGGTTGTTTTGTCTTTTAGATAGTTTGTGGCAGCGTGTTCTTCACCTTTCAAAATGGCAAATCCATCTGCTACGGTCATTTCTTTAACTGCGTTAACGAATATGGGAGCTGCTTCCTTAGAAGCTTCTTCTGCTGCACGGTTCAATGTTTCTTCAAACTGAACTACCTTGTTTTCCAGTCCATTTTTCATAGCCCACTCCTTCACGCGAACCGCATCTTCAGGGAAAGGCAATCTGATTTTTGCATTTTTGTTGAACCCGTCTACTTTTGAAGCCAGGCTGGCAGAGTTATTAGTACCTACGGTAAGTGCTTCCTTCAATCCAGCAATTACTTCTTCATTGGTCAATGATTTTTCACCAGTTGTGCCACTTCCGTCTCCTAACACAGCGCCTCCTACGTCATTCAAGACCTCACATGAACTCATGGTGACCGCTGATCCGAGAATGGCTGCTATAAATAATGTCTTTTTCATATCCGTTAATAATTTACCGATCAAACTTACAAATATTTTGCCAAGGTCATTTTGATTGTTAGTAGCTTTGAAGATAGAAGACTATGATTGCAGAAATAATTACCATTGGAGACGAGATTTTAATTGGTCAAACCATCGATACGAATAGTGCGTGGATGGGCAGTGAATTGAATAAAATTGGTGTGGATGTGCATCAGATTTCATCCGTTAGAGATGATCGGTCGCACATTCTAGATGCACTTGATTTGGCAAAGGGAAGGGCCCAATTAGTTCTAATTACTGGGGGGTTAGGTCCAACAAAGGATGACATTACCAAACACACTTTGTGCGATTATTTTGAGACCAGATTGGTAAGACATGAAGTGGTCTTGAAAAAAATTGAAACCTATTTCAGCGACAGAGGAAGAGAGATGTTAGAGGTAAACAGACAGCAAGCAGATTTGCCAGAATCTTGTGAGGTACTGATTAATGAACAGGGAACGGCTTCAGGAATGTGGTTTGAGAAAGATGGCGTTGTGTTTGTCTCCATGCCAGGAGTACCATACGAAATGAAAGGGCTAATGACCAATCACGTTATGCCCAGAGTAAAGCAGAAATTTCAAACTCCGGAGATTTTTTACCGCACAGTTTTAACTCAAGGAAAAGGAGAATCTTTCTTGGCAGAGATGATTGCGGATTGGGAGACAAAACTGAGAAATGAAGGTTTGGCTCTGGCTTATCTACCTTCTCCTGGAATCGTTAAGTTGAGGATTTCCGCAAAGAATATTGAGGGTGGTAAGGACAGGGTTTTGACATACATTGAAGAACTCAAACAGCAAATTCCCGATTTAATTTATGGTTATGAAAAGGATCAGTTTCCTGAATTAATAGGACAAGCTTTGCGTAAAAAGAGCGCTACTCTGGGAACAGCTGAAAGCTGCACAGGTGGTTTTCTGGCTCATGAATTGACTTCTGTTTCGGGAAGTTCTGACTACTACATGGGCTCAATCGTCTCCTATGCTAACAGGATTAAACAAGATGAATTGAATGTACCGGAAGACTTGTTTATTAAACACGGTGCAGTGAGTGAGGAAGTCGTAACGGCTATGGTTCAGGGTATTCGAAACAGATTTAAAGTAGATTACGCCATAGCGACTTCAGGTATTATGGGACCTAATGGTGGATCAGAGAAGAAGCCGGTGGGAACTGTTTGGGTGGCAGTAGGCGGTCCCAATGGAATCATGACACAAAGATTCCAGTTCGGGAATCACAGGAATAGAAATGTTGTGTTAACGTCTGTCAATGCGTTTCATATGCTCTTAAAGCAAATCCAAGAAGATTGAGTATAAGGCAGTGTAAAAAAAGGGATTTCAACAGAAATCCCCTTTCTAAAAAAGTTATATAAAATTATTTGATCACACTCAACTTCTGAGTTGCCAATACTTTGCTGTCAACAGCACACTGAATCATGTATTGACCGTTCGCCAAAGCAGATGTGTTCAAGTTAACAGTGTTCTGTCCAGTTGTACCACTCACAGTGATTTGATCAACCTGAGCACCTAATAAGTTAGTAATGGTAATCACTACCTCATTACCTTCTTCCATGCTAAAGTTCAAAGTAGCCTGATCATTAGCTGGGTTAGGGAATACTTTAATATCACTTAAACCAGTTACTTCATTAACAGATACTGCACAAGACATTGGTGATGGACTAAAACCTGCACCAGAGAAAGCTGTTTCGAAATCACCCACTGAACTGATAGGCCAGATATCGGCATTCTTCAAAGTGTTGTCAGCGCCAATTAAGCAGTAAGTTGGGTACTGAGAAGGATTGAAATCTGTGTCAACAGCTCCGGCACCACCATCATTGCTAATGGCAGGGGCATGGCTGAAAGAACCACCATAAGTGCTTTCGAATGCTGCCACCTGAGCGTCATTGTCAGTTCCATTGTTCATAGAAATACACACAACATCACCAGCATTACATCCATATTTTTCATGCATTTCGTTGAAAATTGGTGTAGTACTCTGACAAGGAGGACAAGTATCAAAGAAAAAATCCAGAACCACCCATTTACCTTGAGAAGTATATGAATACAAGTCGTGCTGGTTTCCGTCGATATCAGTTACTGTAAAGTTGGATACCGTTTGACCAACAGTGTAGCCTTGAATTTGAGCATTAGTAGCTGCCCCAAAACCAAGACATAAAGAAATTGAAAGTAAAATTCTTTTCATAGTTGAAATTTAAATGAATGTTAAGTTAACTGATGACTAATTTAACATGAAGCAGATCGGTCTCAAAACTTGCTTAAAGCAGTTTCTTGGAATCTTAAACATGAAAAATGGCTTACTTTTGTTGGAGTCTAATATTTTTTGAGTGATTGTTTTGTCCCTCATGAAAAATGCTTTATCTTTGCGCTCCGCAAGAACAGGCACCATGAGCAGAATATTGTCTTAAAGCCTTGTAAATGCTGAGTTTTAGATAAATACATAAGAAGATGTCAAGAGTTTGTCAATTAACAGGAAAGAGAGTAATCACAGGAAATAACGTGTCTCACTCTAAGAGAAGAACAAAGAGAAAGTTCTACCCAAATTTGATTACAAAGAAGTTTTACCTTCCTGAGGAAGACAGAGAAATTACTTTGAAGATTTCTGCAGCTGCTTTGAGAACAGTGACTAAAAACGGCATTACGGCTTGCTTGAAAGAAGCTAAAGAAAAAGGTTATTACAAAGGGTAAGCCAACGGCGACCCCTCCTGTTTATTAAATATAATGGAATCCCGTTCTTACTTGTAGGAACGGGATTTTTTGTGCCTTCGCTGAAGCAACCCTGTTGTAACTGCATAGAAGTGAAGAGCTGGCGCAAGCGTTATGTTTCCACTTCTGAGGGTGCATAAGAATATTCCGAACCCATATAGGCAAGTTGATCTGTAATTAGATTTGTAGGTATGAAGCATCTTCTAGTTTATCTTATGGTATTCACAGGTTTGACCAACGCACAAAACAGTGAACAGGGGGCTAAATTTTCTGGACTGTCTCCTGCTTTTCATGAGTCAAAGAGACAAGCTTTAAGAGATTTGATGCCAGCCAATTCGGTGGCAATTTTTTTTAGTTCTGAGCAAAAACGTCAGTCCAACGATATCTTTTTTACCTATCATCCAGATCCTAATTTTTATTACCTCACAGGTCACCGGGAAGCGAATTCAGTGCTCCTAATTTTCAAAGAAGCGTTGGATTTGGACTCTGTTAAAACCAATGAGATTCTATTTACTCAGGAGAGCATTGAAAAGGAAGAGATTTGGGATGGTAAAAGGCTGGGGATAGAAGGTTGTAAAGCACAACTTAGTTTTGAGGTAGTATATCCGAACCATGCTTTTGCGTCATTTCCTTTAAAGTACGCGGATTTTGATGAAGTGATGCTGTCCTTGCCCGATGAGCCTGTAATAGATTTGCCCAGAGATAAAGGAGATTTGCACAGCATGGTAAAGCATCTTAGAATGGAATTTGATGCAAAGGGTATTGAGCCCAAGAGTTTTGCCCTGAAGGAATTGACAGCACGACTCAGGCAAATTAAAACCGAAGAAGAGATTAATTTGATCAAAAAGGCGTGCAATATCACAACTGAAGCTCATAACGAACTAATGAGAACATTTGAACCTGGAATGACAGAGTATCAGGCGCAGGCCATTGTTGAATATGTGTTTGCGGTTGAAGGAGCGGAAAAACGTGCTTTTCCATCGATATGTGGAAGCGGGAATAATGGTTGTACTTTGCATTATTCGAGCAACAGAGCTCAGTCGAAGAATGGTGATTTGATGTTGGTAGATATTGGTGCGGAGTACCATGGTTATGCGGCTGATGTGACCCGGACTTTTCCGGTGAATGGGCATTTTTCTGTGGAGCAGAGAACTTTATACAATTTAGTTTTGAAAGCGCAACAGGCTGGGATTGCATTGTGTAAACCCGGTCAGAAATTTGCCGCTCCTCACGACAAGAGTGTGCAGGTATTGGCTGCTGGTTTGAAGCAGTTGGGGATCATTTCGGAAACTCGTGAGGTCTACGATTATTACATGCATGGTACCAGTCATTACATGGGGTTGGATGTACATGATGAGGGGCTATTTGGAGAGTTGAAACCCAATCAGGTAGTAACTGTGGAGCCCGGTATTTACATTCCTGAGGGATCTGACTGTGATAAAAAATGGTGGGGGATTGGTATTAGAATTGAAGACGACATTTTGATAACTACCTATGGAAATGAGGTGCTGACCACAAGTGCACCAGTTGAGATAGCCGATATTGAGGCTTTGATGAAAGGGGAGAGTACTTTGTTTAAGTAGCGTTTCTCCTTCCTAACCTTAACTCAGAGCACGGCGAAAGCGTCTGTTTGCTATTAAGGCGTGCATGTAACTGGCCGACTCCTTCGTCCTCATTCTTCGGCCTCTGAGTATCGTTTGGGAGCAAGGCTTAAGTTCCTTGATGTGCCTCCCCATAATCCCAACCGCAACTCAGAGCGCAGCGAAAGAGTCTGTCAGTTATGGAGACGATACCACCGCCCTGACGTCATTGGAAAGCTTGTGAGAATGGATGTCTAGTGCTTGTTGACCAGGCATGGCGACTAAAGAAGCCCATGACTTGTTTTACAAGAATTTGACATGTATTTTTGCAACTTGAAAATAAAGACAGAAAAGGCGCTAAAAAAAAGGAATAGATGTGCTTGTTTTCAAGAAAATGTCTATATTTGCGCCTCCGCTGAAGCTCGGTTTAATGGTGTTGTTGCCTTGAAAGCCTTATTCAGTGGGTGTTTGAGTGAAAAATTGGGTTGTTACCTGGCTATAGCGCAAGCGTTGCACCCCGTTTTAACATTTTACAATGGCAAAGAAAGGAAATAGAGTACAAGTGATTTTGGAGTGTACAGAGCACAAAGACAGCGGTATGGCTGGAACGTCTAGATACATTACAACCAAGAATAGAAAGAATACACCGGACAGAATGGAGTTGAGAAAGTACAACCCAGTGTTGAGAAGATACACCATTCACCGTGAAATAAAATAATTGAGTCATGGCAAAGAAAACCGTAGCAACGTTACAAACCGGAGGTGGTAAAAATTACACCAAGTGCATTAAGATGGTTAAGTCTGAAAAAACTGGTGCATACAGTTTTAAAGAAGAGATTGTACACAACGACAAAGTGAAAGATTTTTTCGCGAAATAGTCTTAGCCTTTCTAAAGAAATTTGATCCCGTCATGCCCCCTGGTATCGTCGGGATTTTTTATATATAGCATTATGGCACTATTTGGCTTATTTAATAAGGAAAAGAAGGAGAATCTGGATAAAGGTTTGGAGAAAACCAAATCGAGTTTCTTTTCCAAACTGACGCGTTCTATTGCCGGAAAATCTAAGGTAGACGATGAAGTTCTGGATGATTTGGAGGAGGTTTTGGTGACGTCTGATGTAGGTGTGGATACCACTTTGAAAATTATTGGGAGAATTGAAGAGCGTGTGGCACGTGATAAGTATGTTAGCACCTCTGAGCTGGATGGCATTTTAAGAGATGAAATTGCGGCCTTGCTTGAGGAAAACCATACGCAGGATTTAACTGAAGTATCTATTCCGGAAGGGATTACCGGTCCGTATGTAATTATGGTGGTTGGTGTAAATGGAGTGGGTAAAACCACCACCATTGGAAAATTGGCCTATCAGTTTAAAAAGCAGGGCAAAAGTGTTGTGCTGGGCGCTTCTGATACGTTTAGAGCAGCTGCTGTGGATCAATTGAAGATTTGGAGTCAGCGAGTGGATGTACCGATCGTGGAGCAGGGCATGAATGCCGACCCAGCGTCTGTGGCTTTTGATACTTTGGAATCTGCAAAAGCCAAAAACGCAGATGTGGTGATTGTAGATACTGCAGGTCGTTTGCACAACAAGGTAAACTTGATGAACGAGCTAACTAAGATTAAGCGCGTGATGCAAAAGGTAGTACCAGATGCTCCTCATGAAATTTTACTGGTTCTAGATGGTTCTACTGGTCAGAACGCTTTTGAGCAAGCCAAGCAATTCTCTCAGGCGACAGAAATCAATGCCCTGGCGATTACAAAATTGGATGGTACTGCTAAAGGCGGTGTTGTAATTGGAATTTCCGATCAGCTAAAAGTACCGGTTAAGTACATTGGGATTGGTGAAGGCATGATGGATTTGCAGGTGTTTAATAAGCGCGAGTTTGTGGATTCGTTGTTTAAGAAATGATGTTTGTTGGGGGGAAAGTCCATTGTCTATAAATCCACGCAACATTCGCCACTGCTAATCAACTAATTCCTAATCAACTAATGAGCTATCCATATGAAAACTAAAACGCTCAAAAAAAACAAAGTCAATGTAGTTACCCTTGGGTGTTCGAAAAACATCTTTGATTCTGAGGTGATGATGGCCCAGTTAAAAGCCAACAACTTTGAGGTGGAACACGAGTCGCAAGATGAAGATTCGGAGATCGTGATCATCAATACTTGTGGGTTTATAGACAATGCCAAGGAGGAATCCATCAATACCATTGTGCAATTTGCAGATGCCAAGGAAGCGGGATTGGTTGAGAAAGTTTATGTTACTGGATGTTTATCTCAGCGCTATAAGGATGAATTGGAGGAAGAAATTCCAAATGTAGACGCCTACTTTGGGACCAGAGATTTGCCCCGATTGTTGAAGACACTTAAAGCAGATTATAAAAAAGAACTGATAGGTGAACGATTGATTACCACACCCTCGCATTATGCCTATTTTAAGATTGCTGAGGGCTGTGACCGGCCATGTTCATTTTGTGCCATTCCTTTGATGCGTGGAAAGCACAAATCGACCCCACAGGAGCAATTGGTTGAAAACGCCAAATCTTTGGTGGCCAATGGTACAAAGGAACTGATTTTGATCGCTCAGGATTTGACATATTATGGTCTGGATTTATATGGCAAACGGACCTTGGCTGATTTACTAAGGAATTTGTCAGATGTGGAAGGTTTGGATTGGATCAGATTGCATTATGCCTATCCCTCAGGCTTTCCAATGGAAGTGATTGAGGTGATGAAGGAACGGGATAATATTTGCAATTATCTTGACATTCCTCTCCAACATGGTTCTTCAAGAATGTTGAAAGCTATGAGACGAGGAATTGATCGTGAGAAAACCACCAAATTGATCAGTGATATCCGCGACATCATTCCGGAAATTGCGATTAGAACTACTTTAATTACAGGGTATCCTGGGGAAACTGAAGCAGATTTTCAAGAAATGTACGATTGGGTTGAAGCCATGCGTTTTGAGCGTTTGGGTTGCTTTACTTATTCCCATGAAGAGAATACGCATGCCTACAATTTCGAGGATGATGTGCCGGCCAACATCAAACAAGAGCGTGCGGATGCGATTATGGATCTCCAATCAGGCATTTCATTTGATTTAAATCAAGAGAAAGTAGGCAAAACCATGAAAGTTTTATTCGATAAAGCAGAAAACGGTTATTTTATTGGTCGATCTGAATATGATTCGCCTGATGTAGACAATGAAATTTTAGTAAGCAATGATCAGTTCGTGAGAATTGGAGATTTTGCAAACGTTCGAATTGATTCAGCTGATCATTTCGACTTAAAAGGCACCGTGGTAGAATGAGAGAAGAGTTCTTTCTAAAGTTATTGCACTGGTCGAATGAAGTACATGACAGTGGACCAATTTATCATGAATTTCATGAGCATTCATTGATAAAAGAACCATGGAATGCTGCTTCTTCATTGTTTTTCCTGGTACCGGTCTTCTATTGGTTTTGGAAGCTGAAAGGACAGTATAAGGAACACATTATTATCACCTCAGTGCTGCCGCTTCTGTTGTTGAATGGAATAGGATCAACTTTGTTTCACGCCTTCAGAACACACAATGTATGGTTGATCATGGATTTTTTACCAGCTTTATTAATGATGTTGGTCGTGGGAGTTCATTTTTGGTCTCGTGTGCTAGGAAGCTGGAAAAAGGGACTTTTAGTAATTCCGGGTGTATTCCTGGTCCTTTTCAGTTTTAGTCTCTTGCTCAACAATGGCATCATTAATATCCCTAGAACGGCTGCCCCAAATGTGTTTTATACACTCAATGGACTTTGTGTCATAGGGATTCCAACTTTTATCATTTTGTACAGAACCAAAGGGTATAAATGGCATTTGATTGCTTTAACGGCGTTGTTTTTAATTGGAGCCATTGTCTTTAGAAGTTTGGATTACAGTGAAACCAACCCTCATCCTCCTGAATGGCTTCCACAAGGCACACACTTCCTTTGGCACATTGTAAGTGCGTTTGCGGTTTTTTCATTGGGATGGTATCTCTATTATTTGAAGGATGTATATGTGGGACCGAAACACCTAACTCCACCAAATGATGATGAAGTAAACTAAGGTTTTGATGCTTCCATTTTGTAACTTTAAGATCGCTAGGTTGTTGTAACTGTATGATGTTTAGACTTCTTCTGATATCCGTGTTTTTATGTTTTGGAATGGTGAAAGCCCAGCAGCAGCCTCAGTTTACCATGTTCAACAATACGGCTTCCATGTATAATCCTGGTTTAACTGGGTTGGAGTATCAACACTTTGGGGCACTCACATATAGACATCAATGGGTAGGATTTGGAGGTGCACCTCAATCTACCGCCTGGTTGTATGAAACCAATCAACTGCCGATTCATGGAGGATTAGGAACCAATGGCTATTTAGATAAATTGGGTTTTGAAAGCAATTTAGGGTTAAACTTACAATACGCATATCACATCAATCTCAAGGAGGCTCAGAAATTAAGTATTGGTTTGGCAACAGGATTTCATAGAAAGACCTTGGAAGCTGATTGGGTCTCAATCGATCCCAACGACCCTGC
>JAUILH010000208.1 GCA_030433115.1 Bacteroidia bacterium
TCAAGTGAAGTGGTTCGGAACAGTTTTTAAACTGGCCAATATCAGAGCCGCTGAAAACAGTTCATCTGGAGCACAATTGTTCAACAGAGTGCGTGTCAATAGTTTTATTTGGTTGCCAGGTGTCCCCATTCTAACATGCTTGCATAATTACAGAGCTAAAGACATGTATGAAATTGAAGACTGTAATGCAAGTACCGTGGCATCTATTCACTATGCGAGTGTTGGAGCTAGTCAATTGGATGGACCAGCGATCGGACCGACTTTCATTAAACTCTCTCCGATTCCTTTTTTACCTGTCTTGTCTGGAATTGGTGTTAAACCTACTAATTCGGTCTTACCATGGAACACTGAGGTGAGTTATAATTTACAAACGGTTGGAATGCAATACGATGACAATGGTTCTGGGACTGCAATTCCTTCTCCGAATACTGGCTATCCCAGATTGAATTTTCCCACCAATCATGAGCAAATCACACCTTTTGAGGCCTTTTATTGTGATATTTTCACCAATAAACACATCAGGGTGGACAATGACCAGGTGGCACTGGCTCATTTTATGCGTGAGGAGATCATGCCTGACATCAGATGGTTCCAAAACCAAAAGGTGGGTGAATATTCTGCCCCAGGCACAACATACAAAGCCTGTTATGAAGTGTATAATACCATTTTGGCTGGAGAAGAGGTGACCTATAAAACGGATTTGGAACCTTATATCGTTCAGGCCAATGCGGATGTCAAACACCGAGCAGGAATGATCGTTGATCTACAGCCAGGTTTTGAAGCGGAATTTGGTTCGGATTACCTGGCGGAAATAGGACCAATGTCATGTTATTCGACTAAAAAGGAGCCTTTTGAAGTGAACTTCATTCCACCTTACGAAAATGAACTGATTTTCGATGAGAAAAAGACGCTCAGCAGTGAAAGTAATGGTGACTTTGATGCTTATCCTTCACCTGGAAATGGACTGTTTACGCTGGATTTTGGAAATCACTCAGATCTTGAAATTCTCAAGGTTTATGATGTGAGCGGACAATTGGTGTTACAAAGTAGATTGTCGGGAAGCAATCATACCTTGAATTTGACTCACCTTGAAGCAGGTATATACACCATCACCGTTCAAAACAAGTCTCAAGTGTTGAGCAAAAAAGTCATTATCGAATAAATTGACTTATAGCTTGTTGAAACCGTCATCCAATTTGGGTGACGGTTTTTTTATGATCAATGAAAGCGTGATCTAAGGCAATCAATAGGTTTAAACAGTAGTTAAGAGGTTTTATCAATCGAAAACATCATACATTTAATTACCAACACCAATGTATGACCGCACGAATCTTAAGCCTTCTAGGACTATTTATACTCTGTCAATCCTGTATAGAAAGGGAAACTCATCAAGAAATTCATCAAAACACGATTTTCATTGATGATTATGGCAAGCATTCCAAATATCTCGACATCAACTTACCGGAAGTAGACTTTGCATTTGAATTTGAGGACAATGGTGCGCCATTTCTGTTCATTGGAAAACCTCAGAAATGGGCTCAGGAGCAGCTGGGACTGGATGCGGACTCTGTTTATTATGAATTTGAAGGGGAGATAATTGATGTTGATTCCATCTTTCACTTGACATACAATGATGATGTGGTTGAATTGAATGTCGTCATTGATAATAGTTGTACATGGGGTAACTTAAATATTTTATACACCACTGAATATAAATATGGTTTAATGTTGAATTGTATTACTAAGAACGAAGGTTATTTGAGGTTTTACAAGCATCAGATTGAGCCAGAATTCATTGGTTTTGGTATGTATTGGCGTGATTGGGATTTATCTATGTTTGTTATTCAGGATGGGAGGATGTTGGTCGAGGATAGTGAATATGTATACAACTTGAAATTAATTGAACAACTTATCTCAGGCCACAGGAACTTTTCAGATACTGTCGTTTTATATAACGCAGGATCAGATGCAGAATCTTATAAAAAAGTGTATTCATATAAATTGGATGCTGATTCTTGTCAGAATCAAATCGACTATTGGAACGATCAAATTAGCGTTTACAAGAAATATAATGTTGATCCCTACTTGTTTAAAAGACAAAAGAGGAAATGGTTTTTGCGAAAGAGAGCAATTGAATTAACTAACTGCAAGAATGTTTTATCAGACATGTCGAAGGTTTCTTTGAGGGTGAATAATGAGAATTCAATTGGTCAATGTATAGATATTGTTTCTGTTTTCTCTAGGGTAAGAGCCAATAATCATAGTATACTATTCAAGGAGCTGAGAACTAAAATGTCCGGAAACGAGATTAGGGAACTTTTGTTTAGAAATTTCTTTTTTGATAAATGGCGAACAGAAATTCCACAATCTAAATTGGATAAAGTGAATCATGAGTTTAATAATACTGGATATTATGAGTCGGTTCCATCTCCACCAGAACCTGATGAAGAAGTAATCTATATCGATGAATTTAACATACCACCACCTCCGGTTGCCAACTAGTACCATAAAAAAATCCCGATCAACAAGTGCTGATCGGGATCGACATTATCTAAAGCAGCAAATAATGTCTTACCTAAATACGTTTACGGTTCCTTTCTCTATCACATCCGGGTTGTCCAATACCGTGAAGATATAGAAGTAAGTCCCATCGGATAAATCGCCTCCGTTACTATCTTTCCCATTCCAGGAATTGTCGTACTTATCATTTTGATAAACCAGACGACCCCAGCGGTTATATACCTGTAACACGGGCTGCTCGTAATACTGCACACAATCAATCTCTAAATTGTCGTTTACACCATCTCCGTTTGGGGTAATTACGTTCGGAATGCTGCATGAACATGGAATGAAAACAATATTCGCTGTATCAGAATAACTATTACATGAGTTAGATACAGTCACAACGTACTGTCCTGAGCTAGTTACCGTAATATTATCGGAAGTAGCGCCCGTGCTCCACAACCATGACGTGTTTTGAGGGCCATATGCCAATAGGTTGGCACTGGTTCCAATACACAAGGTGTCGTCAAAGAGCTCTGTCCAAGCAGGTTGTTTAAATTCCACTTCTAGACTTTTCGTAATGCCACAGAGGCTATCTTCATACATCACAGTATAGGTGGAGAAGTTATTGGCGTAAATCCATGGATTATCATTATCCACACTGTTTGTAAAGTCAAAATTTAAGCTATCCTGAATAGGTGTACTACCTGTGTAAGACCATGTTCCTCCTGAGGGGCTGGTGACCAATCCACTTTGAATCACGTATGCCAAACCACATACACTGGTGTCACCAGGAAAATTGATAACCACTGCGGTAACATGAGAACTGTCTGATGCCGACCCACAAGCATTGCTCACTGTTACCACATACATACCAGTATCTGTCACAGAAATGGTCTCTGTTGTAGCACCTGTATTCCAGCTATAATTAAAGGCGTTGCTCCCATTGATGCTATCCGGATCCAAGGTAAAGGCCGGGAAAGACTCTGCACAGAAGAAAGTATCAGTTAATTCAATAACCGGTGCGACTCCAAAATTAATGAAGGCCGTATCCGTATCCCCACAAGGATCTTCATAAATGAATTCATAATTACCATAAGTAGATACAGTAATACTTGGGCTGATATCTGTGGCAGGGGTGAAAGTAGCAGTAGCTCCTGCAGGACCATTGAACGTCCATGTACCACCATTTTCACCTTGATTGGAGCCAGGAGGAAAGCCAGAAGTCAAAGTGCCACATAAATTAATTACGTTTCCAAACAAGCTCAATGGCGTAGAGGTTGTCACAGTCATACTTGCACTGCCTGTACAGCCGTTGGTGTCAACCACGGTTAAAGTATGTGTGCCAGGCAACCAATAAGTGCTTGTCACCGTATCTAAACCTGATCCCCAATCTAGAGAATCATAGGGTAAGCCCGTTGATGTGCCATAGTCTATTGTAATGAGGGTAGAATCGTTTGGACAAACAAAGTTATTCCCCAATAACGCAGGCTGAGGTTCGCCCACAATAGTCACGTTTGTAAGTGCCGATTTGATACAGCCATTTTTGACTACGGTAACCCAATATGGTCCGGAGGTATTCACAAAGAGTGTTGAATCTGACGGAGAGGCACTCCAATCATAAGAGTCGTAAGTAAAAGCCGAATCCAGAGCCAGAGTAACGTCTGTACATGCAAGGGTATCTCCTAATATGACCGGGGCAAAATTCGGATTCCCCAATACATCTACAAAAATGGTGATACTTACTGTGGTTGATTGAATTGGAGAACCATCATCTGTTCCGGTAATATCAATTACGTGATAGCCGGCATTACTGGCGTCTCCGATAATCATGATTCCCGCAGAACCCGGATTGCCCGGACTAGAACTGATCACAGAGGCTCCCGTCATTCCATTGAAATTGGCGGTGACCGTTACAGTTTCACCAGCCTCCGGCGCAAGAAATGAAGGATTCAGAATGAGTGTGTCTCCATCGCCAATTCCACAAATTCTAATGGTGTCACCTCCTACACAGTTATTTCCACCATTAACTCCCGTACCGCCTCCGATACCAAAATCTCCAAAAATTGGAGGAATATTGGTGGCAGCACACACATTAAAGTATAAAGATTGATTATCTAACCAGTCAACGCCATCCGCGTTGCCCACAGGACCATCGTATAAGTTACCTTGTTGATCAAAACGACCAATTTGAAGGTAATCGA
>JAUILH010000050.1 GCA_030433115.1 Bacteroidia bacterium
CCTCATAGATCAGGAAATCCCCAGAAAAATGGACAAACTTCTTGATCTTAAGAGTAAGTGGGATGATGACAAGAAAAAAGAACTCGCGGTATTAATTGATGTTGAACTTGACAGCCTTTTCACACAATACAACGTGGTAAGAAGCAAGCTGGCACAAATGTCCGATTATCAGGATTTCGAGAAGTTTGCTGAAGCAGATGCCATCATTGCACCAGGCGGCAACATGGATCGTCTGTCGAACAACATTCAGAAAAATTTGAGTGATCTGGTTTCAAGACATCACAAAAGTTTAAGAAAAGCCAGAACTCAGAGAAACGAATCTTCTGCTAAAACGGATGAATCTCTGAAAACACTTCTGACCCAGGTTGCCATTCTCGCATTTATACTGATTGGTTCCGGAATGCTGCTGGGAGTATATACCACACGTTCTATTGTCAGACCTATCAATCAATTAAAAGCCATGCTCGTAAAAATGGGGCGAGGGGTGATTCCTGACAAGAAGATGAACCTCAGCAATGACGAGATTGGGGAAATGTCTGCTGCACTAAACAGCATGGTGGAAGGGTACCGACAAACCACAGAATTCTCCAACCAGGTGGGTTCGGGTAATTTTGACTATGACTACCAGCCCTTGAGTAATGAAGATGTACTAGGTCATGCTTTACTGAAAATGCGTGACGATTTGGCCGAAAACGAAAGAATTCTCGAGCAAAAGGTAGTCGAGAGAACAGAAGAGGTTGTTCGTCAGAGAGACGAAATTGAACGTCAGAGATTGAAGGTGGAAGAACTTTACAAAGATGTAACAGACAGTATCCGCTACGCAAAGCGACTTCAGGATTCCATCCTTCCTCCGGAAAGATACATCAAGGAACTGCTGCCGCAGTGCTTTGTGCTCTTCAAACCAAAAGACATTGTGTCCGGTGATTTTTATTGGTTCGAGAAAACTCAAAACAAAGTATTGTTCGCGGCTGTGGATTGTACGGGACATGGAGTGCCTGGAGCTTTCATGAGCTTAGTAGGCGCCAATGCCTTGAATCAAGCTGTGAGAGAACATCAACTGGCAACCCCCGCTACCATTTTAGATGATCTTAATAGACTCTCTTCCGATTCTTTAAACAAACACAGTGAGGAAAACTCGGTGAGAGACGGTATGGATTTGGCCATGTGCGCCATCGATAAAGAAAATAAAACCCTTGAGTACGCTGGTGCCAACAACCCACTTTACATCATTAGAAATAACGAGATCATGGTAACCAAGGCAGATAAATTTGCCATTGGAAGCATGACCGGTGAAAAATATACCAATCACACCATTCATCTTGAGGAAGGTGATACAATCTACGTCTTCTCAGATGGCTACGCCGACCAATTTGGAGGTGAAAAGGGCAAAAAATTCATGTACAAAAAATTCCGTGAGCTGCTTAAATCCATCAAAGATTTGCCGATGGATGAGCAAAAAACAATTCTGGATAACGAAATTGAGTCATGGAAAGGGTCATATGAGCAAATTGACGATATTCTTGTAATTGGAGTAAAAATATAAGCTATGGGAAACTGGGGTGAACTAGAAACATTGGAAAAAATATACTGGGCAATTGCAGTTCCAAGCACTGTTGTTTTCCTGATCTTCCTGATTATTTCCATGTTTACAGGAGCGGATGCAGATGCGGATATGGATGCAGACGTTGATGGAGAAATTGGATTCCAGTTTATTTCACTTAAAAATTTACTTGGGTTTTTTGCTGTCTTTGCCTGGTCTGGATTGGCATGCCTGGAAGCCGGAGTCAGCAACTCAACCACGATCATTGTATCACTGCTATCGGGCTTGGCTATGATGACCATTATGGCCACCATTTTCTATTTTATGAGCAGACTCACAGACAATGGCACGCTTAAAATGAGCAATGCCGTGAATCACATTGGTGAAGTTTATCTAACCATTCCTGGAAAAAGAGCTGGTTTTGGGAAGGTTCAGATCAGAGTTCAGGGCAGATTACATGAATTAGAAGCCGTTACTGACGGAGAAGAAGACATTAAAACAGGAAAACTGGTGACCGTAAATGAGGTCATTAACAACGAAATACTACTGGTTTCCGAAAATGGGAAATAATTGCTAATACCAAAACTATGAACACACACATTGCATTACTAGAAGAAACAGTGCCTGGCGTTCCACAGAACCTATTGATTCTCACTGCCATCATTGTTGGTCTCCTCTTTCTTATCATAACCACATTCATCAGGAGGTATAGAAGGTGCCCATCCGATCAAATTCTGGTGGTTTATGGAAAGGTCGGTAAGTCTGAAGGCAAAACAGCCAAATGTGTGCATGGTGGGGCCGCCTTTATTTGGCCGGTGATTCAGGACTTTGAATTCCTGGATTTGAAACCAATTCCAATTAATGTTGAATTGACCAATGCCCTGTCTAAGCAAAACATCCGTGTAGATGTACCGTCCATTTTCACAGTTGGTATTTCCACCGAACCAGCCATCATGAACAACGCCGCCGAGCGTCTTTTGGGAATGAACCAAAGCGACATTCAAATGATCGCCAAAGACATCATCTTTGGTCAGCTGAGATTGGTAATCGCTACTATGGACATTGAAGAGATTAACTCGAATAGGGAAAAATTCCTGGCAAATATTTCGAGCAATGTTGAAGCGGAATTGAAAAAAGTAGGATTGAAGTTGATCAACGTAAACGTAACTGATATCCGAGATGAATCAGGCTATATTGAAGCTTTGGGTAAGGAAGCCGCAGCACGTGCCATCAATGATGCCCGTAAAAGTGTTGCCGAAAAGAATAGAGATGGATCTATTGGTGAAGCCAATGCTGTCCAGGATCAGAGGGTAAAAGTAGCAGAAGCCAACTCTAAAGCCTCTATTGGTGAAGCACAAGCCAACCAAAGACAACGTATTGATGTTGCCGCTGCAGATGCCGCCGCAATCGAAGGAGAAAACACGGCTAAAATTACCGTTGCTGAATCTGATGCTCTGAGAAGAGAACGTGAAGCGGAAGCAGAAAAACGTGCCATCGCCTCTGAGAAAGTTCAAGCGGCAAAAGCCCTTGAAGAGGCTTACTCTGCGGAACAAGCGGCAGAAAAAGCCAGAGCAGAAAGAGACAAGGCAACGCAACATGCTAACGTAGTAATTCCAGCAGAGATTGAGAAAACCAAAATCGAGATCAATGCAGAAGCAGAGGCGGAGTTGACACGTAGAATTGCACGTGGTGAGGCAGATGCCGTACTCATGAAGAAGCAAGCAGAAGCACAAGGTATTTTTGAAGTATTGACCAAACAAGCAGAAGGTTTGGACAAAATAGTTCAAGCCGCAGGCGGACAATCAAAAGATGCCGTACTTCTGTTGGTGGCAGACAAGCTTCCTGAATTGGTTAAGACACAAGCAGACGCCATTAAGAACATTCAAATTGACAAGGTTACTGTTTGGGAAGGTGGTAATAATGCCAATGGTAAAAGCTCTACCGCCAACTTTATCTCTGGTCTGTACAAGTCTGTTCCACCATTGGAAGAAATGTTCAATATGGCTGGTATGGAGTTACCTCAGTACTTGAGAAACAAACCTGAAGCAGAGGTTCCCAAGTCTGAAACCATCAAATCTGATGACACAAGCTCTGAAACGCCAGACTCTGGTATTACAGATGTAGAAGAAGAGTCTTAGTTCTCTCAAACTATTTAAATATGAGGTTATTGACCTCCATAATACTGATTTTTGGCCTGTATTGTCCTTCAATATTTGCACAAAACAACTCCATCAAGTTTAGAAATATCACAATTGAGGATGGGCTCTCTCAAAGCTCCGTGAATTGCATCACTCAAGACCGCTATGGCTTCATGTGGATTGGGACACAAGACGGTTTGAACAGATATGATGGCCTTCAATTTAAGGTGTTTAAGAACCAACCAAACAACTTACAGTCTCTCAGTCACAATTTCATTACAGACCTTCTGATCGACAAGCAAGGGTCTATTTGGGTGGCCACACAAGGAGGTTTAAACGTAATGGACCCTGTCCACGAAACCTTCACTCATTATAGCTATAGCGCCAATAACAAAGCCTCTATTTCTTCCAACAACATCACTTGTTTAGCGCAGGATAAGTCGGGTAATATTTGGGTGGGTACCAAATCCCGCGGGTTGAATAAAATCAATCTTAAAGACAATACGGCTCTTCGATTCACCATAAAAAACTCAGACATCACCAACAATGCAGTAACAGACATCCTGGTGGCAGATGACGGTCGAATTTGGGTCAGTACAATTGATGGGGTTAACGTACTGGAAGGAGATCAGATTGTAAAAACCTACCAGCACTCTGAACAAACGCTCAACACTTTGAATTCAAACCAAGTTCACTGCATTAAACAGGACTCCATTGGTGCGATTTGGTTCGGAACTAACTCAGGAATTAGTCAATTAACGCTCTTAGATGGCAAAGAGTTCTTTAGTCACTTTACCCTTAGAGATACCTCTTCCAATACAGACTTGAATGTCAACGACATCTATTTCGACCGTCAAAACAACATGTGGATTGGAACATCCGAAAGAGGTTTATACAAGCATTTTGAAGACAAAACCGGAGCCAGTAAATTCTATCAATTTAAAAACATCCATTACGAACCGAACAGTCTTGTAGCAGATGAAGTTTACAAGGTCTTTCCGGACAGAACGGGAAGTATTTGGGTCGGAACCAAAAACGGCATCAGTATGTTTGATGCGCTTAAACAGGGTTTTATTCACCTGAAACGCAACTATGACAACAACAACAGTCTTCCAGATAATACTATCTGGTGTGTCTACCCCGAGGGCAACGATCTTTTTTGGATTGGCACTAAAAAGGGACTCGCGCGCTATGATAGGATTCAAAACACCTTTACCAACTATGCCTTTCCAGCCGTAAACCCAAATAGAGCCGGAAGCAAAGATGTGTTCATGTTTTTTAAGGACTCTGAGGATGATTACTGGATGGGAACAGCTGACGGCTTATTCAAAGTAAGCTTCTCTTCAAATTACTCCGAAATGTATCGAGACTCCATCGAGTATAAAGATGCGCGTGAAGATGAGACCGATCCAATTGTTTACCACATTCACGAAGACAAAAAAGGTCGTTTCTGGATAGGTGCATCTGACGGCATGTCTCTTTACGATAAACGAACCGGTGACTATCGCTTCTTTCGGCATGATGCCAATAATGCCTTGTCAATAGCCGGGCGTAGGATAAGACAAATCCTGAGGGACAACATGGGGCATTTTTGGGCCGCGAGCGACGACGGACTTTCTCTTGTGCATGAAGATGGCGACAGTATCTGGTTTGAGCGTTTCAGATTCTCTCCAAGCAATTCGAAAAGCCTTAGCCACAACGTGATTACCTCTTTGTGGCAATCTGAACCTGGAATCATCTGGGTGGGGACATACGGAGGCGGTATCAACCGTCTCAAAACCAAAACAAAAGAATTCAGTCACTATAAATTGGAAGACGGACTGGCGAACAATGCGGTATATGGCATCATTGGGGATGACGATGGAAACCTCTGGATCTCCACAAACAATGGGCTCTCAAAATTCAACCCTAAAACAGAAAAATTCACCAATTACAAGAAAAAAGATGGTCTGCAGTCAAACGAATTTAATACTGGTGCCTACAGCAAAACGATCAGCGGGGAGATCATCTTTGGAGGTATTAACGGCCTTAACTTTTTCAGACCTCAGAATATCAATATTAACGACATTCCCCCAAAGGTGGCCATTACAGGGCTCAATATCAACGGAGAAGACGTGGAGCACGGCACGCTCCTATCTAAAAACTCTTTTGACCTGGATTATCACGATCAATCCATTACCATTAATTTTGCCGCACTCCACTACACCAATCCGGAAAACAACCAGTTTAAATACAAGCTCATTGGTGTAGATAACGACTTTCAGTACACCTCTTCTGAACACAGGGCTCATTATACCAACCTACCCCCAGGGATCTACACCTTTAAGGTATATGCCGCCAATAGCGATGGTGTTTGGAGTGAAAAGCCAGCGGTTATCACCTTTGTGGTTGAAACGCCTTATTGGAAAACCACCTGGTTTCAAGTACTCATGATTGCCCTTGGTATTGCCCTCACCTATGCGCTCTATTGGATGCGTGTTAGGGACATCAGGCTTCAAAAATTGCGCTTAAGTACATTGGTTGAGAAAAAAACCCAGGAGGTCATCAAGCAAAAAAATCAGATTGAAAAACAAAAGGAGCTGCTTGAAAAAGAAAAGGATAAAGCCGAACAACTTCTCTTGAATATTCTTCCGGAAGAAACCGCCCAGGAGCTCAAATCCAAAGGAAAAGCTTCTGCCAGGCAATACCGCAGAGTATCCGTTATGTTTACGGATTTTAAAGGATTTACCAGCATTGCTGAGGATATGAAACCAGCAGAATTGGTCTCGCGTCTGGATGCCTATTTCGTGAAGTTTGATGAGATCATTGAGCGCTTCAATCTAGAAAAAATTAAAACAATTGGTGATGCATACATGTGTGCCGGAGGAGTGCCCGTAAGAAACAAAGAAAATCCTATTCATACGGTGATGGCAGGACTTGCCATTCAGCGACACATGCACCAATTGAAAGATGAAGCCATTAAATCAGGAGATGACTTTTGGGAATTGAGAATTGGTATTAACACTGGGGAAACCGTAGCTGGCGTGATTGGAACCAAGCGTTTTGCCTATGATATTTGGGGAAATACAGTAAATGTAGCCGCCAGACTTGAAGCGGCCTGTGAACCAGGAAAAGTAAACATTTCAGGAAGAACTTACGACTTCATTGAGCCTTATTTCGATTGCACCTACAGGGGCAAAATTCCTGCTAAAAACAAGGGCGAAATTGACATGTATTACGTCAATCGCATCAAACCGGAATTGTCTGTAGACGGCCTTGGTATTGAACCTAACCAACAGTTTTTTGATTACATCAATTTGCACATGTTCAGTGCAATCAATTATCAAAAAGCGGAGCGCTACATCATGCGATTGCTTGAAAAGAAATTATCACCATCTCTGCATTACCATAGTATTGCACACACCAAAGATGTTACGGAAGCCGCCGAAAGAATAGCCCTGCTTGAAGGCATCAAAGGAGAAGATTTATTTGTACTTCAAACTGCTGCCACCTACCATGACGCCGGCTTTGTGGAGCAGTATGACGCCAATGAACCAGTTGGCGCCCGCATGGCTGAAGAAATTCTACCAAAATTTGGCTATACCGAAGAACAGATAAAAATTATTTCTGAACTCATTCATGCGACTAAAATACCACACGACCCAAAAAATCATTTGGAACAAATCATTTGTGATGCCGATTTAGACTATTTGGGACGAGAAGACTTTCATGAAATTGCCGATAAATTGAGACTCGAATTGAGAGAGCATGGTAAGATCAACAGTGACAAATTGTGGGATGAAATTCAGATCAAATTCCTAACGCAACACAAGTATTTTACAAAATCGGCGATTGACACAAGGCAGCCAGGCAAAGAAAAGCACATTGAAGATATCAAGGCTCGGTTGGCGAGGGGTGAGTATGCTGATTAGTTTATTTTATCCTGAAATCCCCTCTGTGACAAGCAGTCCTCATGATCTAGGCTTGATCACGCCTCCTTGGTCAAGTCATTAATAGTCTCCACATGTTCAATAGCGAATCTCAACAAAGAATGATTGCCCTTAAGATCTAACTTTCTGGCGATATTATTCCTGTGGTTAGAAATGGTTTTGCGCGTGACGAATAAGGTGTCCGCAATTTCCTGACTTGTTTTGTAGGCCGCAACTTTGGCTAGAACTTGAATCTCTGTTTTCGTCAACGATTCAAAACGGTCCTTCAGCGCCTGATCTTCACGCTTCTTGGACTGAAAGTGGCGTTGAACATCCGGGCTCACATATTTTTGCCCCTCGCTTAAGGCATCCAAACAATTAATGACATCCAAAATCGCATTTTCCTTAATGACATATCCATGAATTCCGAGATTCATGGCCGCATCAAATGGTCCCTTGGAGTTGTGCATGGTCAGCATGGCAATAGGCAGCAGAGGATGCTTTTCTTTTAGGGCTTTGGCGGCTTCCAAGCCATTCATAACCGGCATGTCGATATCCAATAAAACGATATCAGGAGAGCGCAATTCGCATAACTTCAGCATCTCCTCCCCGTTTTTGGCTTCTCCAACAACTTCAAAATTGCGACTGGCATCAATAATGCCTTTCAATCCACTTAAAAAAATGGGATGGTCATCCGCTATACATACCTTTATTTTAGTCGCCATAAATTCTATTTTTTAAGCCAAAACACCTGTTTAGACGAATCGGGGCCAACCCGCACCAATTTGTCCTCATACCAGTGTACGTAAAGTTCGTAAATTCTTTGGGACGATTTAGATTTCACCCGAATATAATCCACCTTGCCATTCATGCTTAAAATGTCCGTTTTCACCCATTGATTGCCCTTTCCTCTGCTCATCTGAATGGTAGATACCTTGTTATTAACTTCAGTTATTTTTATGAGTGCGCCATTACCGCTTCCCGACTCATAGGTCCACTCCGTTACCTGGCTAAACGACACGTTGACCAACCCAAGAACCAGAAAAAAAATTGAAAGAATGATGAGCTTTTGCATTGTAGTTTGCTTATTAGGTTTAACAAAACAAGGGAATGATGCGTGCTTCATTCCCTTGCGCTACGTGTGATTAAAAAGACTTTTAATCCTGTGATAAGTAATACTTATACTCTTTGTCAAGCGTCTCGTTGTATAGATAAATCGCGTCATGGTTATACTCATCATAGGTAATTGAGTATTCGTATTTCTTGCCATTGCTCACCTTGCTATATCTAATTTCATGGTCGTCTGAGTAGGTGACCTCCCTTGGTGACCAATTTGTCGTTCCTTTGGCCGAACTTGCCTTTGCCCATATTTTGATCTGATAACCTCTGAACTCCATTTTCAGATAGCTTGTAACATGAGTTTTAGTGTCTGTTTGCTGATAAATATACGTTTCAGCGTCTTGTGCTTTAACTGATGAACTGCAAAAAAATACAGTGGCTAAAAATCCGATTGATAATAGTGATGTCAAGAATTTCATTGTGTTGATTTTTAAATGATTAATAAATTAGAATTTGATTTTTGTAATATTTTTAGTCTTGAGATAAGTAATACTTCCTTTCCTTGCCGGTTGTGATGTTGTGCAAGTTGATGGCGTCATGATTGTACTCATCATAGCTAATTGAACAATCATACTTTTTGCTGTTTGACATCAGGCTAAATTTAATCTCATGATCATCTGTATATGTCACTTCTCCTGCAGTCCAGTTTCCATTACGTTGTGCAGAACTGGATCTTGCCCAAACCTTAATTTGATAACCTCTGAATTCCATTTTGATATAATAGGTAGTATGGGTTTTGGTATCCGTTCTTTGATAGACATACGTTTCTGCGTCTTGCGCTTTTACTGATGAACTAAAGAGAAACACTGTGGCTAAGATTCCAATTGACAATAGTGATGTTAAAAATTTCATTTTAATAGGTTTTAATAATTAGTTTTTCGTTTGATTCACAGTGCTAATTACGGAATGAAGAAGGCGGATTCTCTGGGCACATATACCCACAAGTGCATAATTGAGCACATGTACCCAGGAAAAACCCTGGCAATTCGATTAACTTTGACCATAAGATGGTCAAGGAGTTCAGGCACATTTTGGGAGCTGGGACCATCTAATTACTGATAAAGTTTTATCTATATGCGATATTTTATTCAACTGGTCATCTTCGCTTTACCTTTTTGCGGGTATAGTCAAAATCTGGACAGTTTAAATGCGATCTGGGAAGATCCGTCGCGCTCAGACTCTGTTCGTTTAGATGCCTTAGACCAAATTACCTGGACCATGGAATTCATTCAACCAGATTCTGCGCAGCAACTGAGTCTTGACATGAGACGCTTCTCGGAAAACAAAGGAAAAACTTCATGGACAGGACGGAGTTATTTTCTGGAGGCGGTATCTATCTATGTAAGAGGTCAACTTGAAGAGGCCCAAAATCTCTTAAAACAATCCATAGAGCTCTATGACACGGCGAAGGATGCCGGCTGGATTGCACGGTCTTACAATGTTCTGGGAATGTCTTACCGAAAAATGGGTGAACAGGATCTGGCCTATGATCAATATGAGCATGCGCAGGAATTCGCCCTTAAATCCGGAGATCCAAATACCGGAGCCACCATTCTATCGAACATGTCTACCATAAGAATGGAGCAAGGAAAGATTCAAAAAGCCATGGCTTTGAACATGAGGATTCTGGAGATTTACGAAGAAGAGAAAGAAAACCATATTAACATAGCTCGTGCCTATGATAACATTGCGCAGTTATTTGAACAACAAGGAAACTATAAAAGTGCACTAGACTATGGTCTGAAATCCCTCCAAATTAAAAAATCTCTGAATGAAACCATAGAAATTGGTCTGTCCTATATCAGTCTTGGCATGATACATTATCATCTGGATCGGAAAGACGTGGCCCGAGCATATTTGGATTCGAGTCTAGTAGTGGGTAATGAGCTTAATAATTTGGAAATTTTATCCCGAGCACATGCAGATATCGGAATGCTGCACAGAGATGCTGGAAGGTATCATGATGCGTTAGAGTCATTCACAAAAAGCCGTGAAGCATTCGAAACAATTGGTTTTAAATTTGGAGAAGCAAAAGCCATTGTGTCCATGGCGGAAAGCCATCAGCTGCTTGGGAATTATGAAGAAGGTGAAAAATTGGCAAAACTGGCCAGAGACATGGCCTATGAATCGGGAAACCCGGAAGCCATTGCACCCGCCTGTCAGGTATTACACATTATATACGATCACTATGGGCATCACAAAGACGCGTATGATATGTACAATGAATATGTGTTGATGCGAGACAGCATTGCTAACAGAGAAAACGACCGGACGCTCGTTAGGCAAGAAGAAAAATACCTCTATGAAAAACAAAGGCTCATTGCCCAACAGGAAGCCGAACAGAAAGAAGCCAAACTAAAACAAGAGTCCTTGGAAGCTCAAAATGAGTTGCTGGCACAGGAAGCAGAAAGAAAACGACTCGTTTATGGCATCATTGGCCTGGCACTATTAGCCGCTCTGGTAACCACACTTTTATTTGTGATGCGCCTTAAGAAAAAAAGAGATGCATTGAAAAGAGAAAAAACCATGCAGCTTCAACTGTCAGAACAATTGGTTTACTGGCAGGAAGAAGAACGGAAACGCGTAGCACACGATTTGCACGACGGACTAGGGCAGCGTCTGTCTATTATTAAAAATACGCTTCAGGGCGGACAGTGGTCTAGAGAAGAAGTAGTGGCCTCAGTTGGACAAGCCATTCAGGAGGTTAGGAATGTATCTGAAGCACTCAGACCACGGCAACTTGATTTACTTGGGCTGACTTCTGCTTTGGAGGAACTTATAGACGAGACCTTTTCTAACTCAGACATTGAATGTCACGTAGATTTGGATCATATTGATGGTTTATTGAGTAAAGATGAAGAAGTAAGTGTCTACCGGATTGTACAGGAGGCCACTAACAACATTCTGAAATACGCCGCATGCCAAAAGGCGTTGGTCACTATTCAACACAATCCAGAACAATCCATGTACATTAAAATTGAGGACAACGGTCGGGGCTTCCGGGTTAACTCCGTAACCCCAACAAAAACGGGTGGTTTTGGTTTGAAAGGCATGCAGGAAAGGGTGAACTTTCTACAAGGACAGTTTGATGTGACCAGTCTGGTTGGGGAGGGCACATTAATTCAGATTGTAATTCCCCTAAAAGCTAAAAGCAAGCGTGCTTAATTGGCAACATTTTTCATCGTGTAACGGTCTGGGGTCCCTGTTCTAAAATTAAGTTGACGCACTTCTCCTGCCTTCAATGTAATCACGTAATTCAACCTTGAAGGCTTATTGTCAACCTTCATTTCATAGTCTCCCGGAGGCAAGTCAATCTGGTAATTTCCCAAAGAGTCTGTAATAGACGAATAAGTATTTTCCAACGAGTCAATTTCTGCGAACATCACCTGTCTGCCATTAATAGGAAGACCTTCATCACTGTTCGATAATTCTGCTTTACCAATAATCCTTGCGTTAGGAGATTCTTCTTCTTCAAGAGCACTGTTAGTACTTATGGTAAATGACGTTCCTGGTTCGAAATAGCAAATGGAAGTTGTACTTGCTTTTTTGGTTGCGCATGATCCCAGCATACAAGCCATGATGGCTGCCAAATAAATTGTTCTTCTCTTTTCCATACATGAATGTACGAGAGCAATTATGGCATGTTTTAGGTATTTGTACCCAATTGATGGGTGAAGTTAAGTGTTGTCTAATCCTCATCCGAGTGCACCCAAACCACACGCCCTACTTCACCAGTGGTTAACTTAACCTTAATTCCATGTGGGTGTGTTGGGCTGTTACCAAGTAAAGTTTTCACCTGCCCTTCCGTAATTTCTCCTGAGCGTTGATGATGTTTTTGAACAATTTCTACCCAATCACCTTCAGAGATGTTTTTTCTAATTTTTCCGGTGAGTTTTTTCATTTCATCAGCTTATAGGAACAACGCTCATGCTGAGCCCTTCGACAGAGGTCACCGCCGCCGGAGAAAGCTTCAGCATAAAAAAAGCCGTTCCAATCCCGAAACTATCGGGGCGAAACGGCTCCTGTTAATATTTGAAATATCTATATAGATCCTGTAAATACACTTCCTACACCAATTGAAGTTTCAACTGGGTTCACAAGTAATACTGGAATGTTGTACTTATTGGTAATCAAATGCTGCTCGTAGTTACTTCCTAACAAGCCCATTCCCATCAATGAATTCTTCTGAAGATTCATAATCGTAATCAAATCCGCATCAATATTGTTTGCGTGCTCAATGATCTGATCATCAAAATCTCTTTTCGGTGCTTTTTTTGTGGTGAATTCAATGTCTCTTTCACCTAGATAATTCTTAGCGAAATACAAGTTCCTTTCTAACTGATTTACAAAGTACTCATCCGTCTCTTCTGGTGTTATCATGTGTACCTTAGAATTAAAGTACTTTGCCATGTTAGCCACTATCTCAAGCTTTTGCTTGGTTTCTTTGTGAAGATCAAGAGGTACCACAATATCATCGTAACCCGACTCTTTAATGCCCTTGTCTTGTACAACAATGAAAGGCACTTCAGAATGCGTAATTACCTTAAGGGCATGACTTCCTACAATTTTTTGCCAACCACTTGCACCATGGGTTCCCATGAAAATAAGTTCAGCACCAATCTCAGTCGCTGTATCTCCTATGTCGTCGAAAATGTTTCCAATTCTAACCATCTCTTCAATAGAAATGTCGGCATCAGACTTTCTTACGATTGACGCTTCTTCTTTCAATTTAGCCTTAGCTCCTTCTACCTCATCTGGCTTATCTACCACATGAAGTAGTACAATATGACCGTCAATAACTTTGGCAGTTTGTACGGCATGCTCAAGGGCCACTCTTGCTACTTTCGTGAAATCCGTTGGCACTAAAATTGCTTTTCCCATAATGATCTTTTAGTTTAAAATCGCAGCAAATGTATTGAAATATCTCCCTGTTTTACCGCGACGGTGCTCAATATTAAAAATTTATCTCCATTTTAACAAATTCAAAGCACTCATCGTATACAATGATAAGGAAAGCAAGGTCCTATGGATGAATAGATGAGAGATAATCTAACGCTGAATAGATATATTTAAGAACTTTGTATATATCAAGTATGACACACATCACCAAAATAGCTTGTTTAGTACTTGTGGTTTTGACCACAGGTTGCAGCAGTGCGCAATCTGGCAAGCAAAGTAAATCGAAACGAGACAAAGCAAAGATGGAAAATAAGACTGATTCTACAGAAACCAAAAAACAGGCGGCCATCTCAAAAATTGTTATTGCCGACAGCCCTTCGCAGTACAATGAGTTGACTGATTTTGAATACCAGGTGATTCAAAACAAAGGCACAGAACGTGCTTTCACAGGAGAATATTATGACCACAAAGGCGATGGCGTGTACGTGTGCAGACGTTGTAATGCCCCTCTATACTACAGTTCAGATAAATTTGATTCTATGTGTGGTTGGCCCAGTTTTGATGATGAAATTGAAGGTGCCGTTAACAGAACTGTTGATGCTGATGGTCGTCGAACTGAAATAACCTGCAACCATTGCAAAGGTCACCTGGGCCATGTGTTTGAAGGAGAACAATTTACAGAGAAAAACACACGTCATTGCGTGAATTCGGCATCCATACAGTTTATTCCCTGGAGCGACTTACTGGAAGACGCTCAAAAGAAGCAGTAATTATTGCCGGTTTTTGAAGTAGTCCTTAGCCTTTTTTCTAAATTCCTTTGCGTGATCATCCATCATGGCATTTAACCCGCCAAAGCCGGAAATATACATACCGTACTTACAATCTTCATCACATTCTTTGGTCCAATTGCCATCGTCATCTTTCACCTTGTCATATGACTTATCCGTTTCCTTGGTCTGATTCTGATGCAAGCTTTCACTCATTGTGAAGCTTGTTTGAAAATAAGTTGGGTTATCTTCATAAGGTTTTCCAATTGAATAATTGGCTGTGACCTTTAACTCAGATACTTGATGAACAGTTCCTAAATCGTCCATTTGCGGGGTTACATTCTCAATCAAATCAATAGACTTGACGATCACCACATAATCTGCATCAGACTCTACCACATCCATTCTACCCTTGTTAAATTGATCTACAAGTTTCCTGTGAAACAAGGCATAAACACTTGCTTCAGTTTGGCCAGACAAATGTTTAGACCCATCATTAGGAAAATAGAATTGACTGTCGGGTGTTTTATATATAATCTCAACCTTAGTTCGTTTCAGAAAAGTCTTACCACAAGAGCTAAGAAACCCGAGACTAATCAGTAGGGGAAGCAAATATTTCATAATTAATCGATTTTGGTTAACAAAAAATTAACAAATACTGTGCCTAATTCCTTTATGTGATCAAACGGGGCAAATAATGCCTAAATTCACGGTAAACTCATGGCTTACAAATACTACGCAATATATAAACCCTTTGGCATGCTCTCCCAGTTCACGCAGGAAGGCAACAAAGCGACTTTGGGAGAATTGCATGAGTTTGAAAAAGATGTCTATCCGGTTGGCAGATTAGATTCTGATAGCGAAGGGCTCCTCTTGCTCACCAATGACAAACGTGTAAACCACCTACTCCTTAATCCCAAACACAAACATTCAAGAACCTATTTGGTGCAGGTTGATGGTGCCATTACAAAAGAAGCGTTGAAAGAATTGCGATCCGGACCAAGTATTAAAATTAAAAAGAAGTGGCACCACTGTGCACCTTGTGAAGCTGAGATCATGGATGCGCCGTTATTTCTGCCAGAAAGAAATCCCCCGATAAGGTTTAGGGCAAACATCCCTACCTCATGGATTGAATTATCTATTACCGAAGGCAAAAACAGGCAAGTCCGAAGAATGACCGCTGCTGTTGGGTTCCCAACTCTGCGCTTAGTCCGATACAAAATTGAAAATCTATCTCTTGATCACTTGAATAGTGAAGTCGTTTTAGATTTTGACGAACAGACATTTTATTCCCTCTGCAATTTGTAATTCTAGTTTACTCCTTCTGACCTATTTATGAATTTCGTTTTGACCATTATAATAGGCAAAATGTGTATTTTTGATTTATTTTGATCCCAAAAGGTCGACTTCAAAACGAGTTTGTTGTGTATTTACATAACTTTTTATATGTTAGCCAAACCAGGACTATTTCCTGGGATAATTTAAAACCTATCATATGAAACTAACTAAGTTGATGCTGGCACTATTTGCTGTTTGTACAATGGCTGCCTGCTCGAAAAATGAAGCACTTGAAAAGGTGCCAAATTCTGTTAATGACACCAACGAACCCGGCCTAAACCTCAGGCATCAGGGAAAAGAAAACTATTGGGCGCGTTGTAAAACACTCAACAATGAAACCGGACAGTGGTGTGTCTACGGCGGTTGGGGTTGTGGAAAAAATCAAAATTCCCCGCGTTGTATGGTAAGAACCACTCCACTAATGGACGTATTGGAACGCTTTTCACCAGAGGATTTGGAGTTCTACTATACAGGTCAATTGACCAGCGCTTTTGTACAGGCTAACATGAGCATTTTCCAGGAGTTGTATAACCTTGGGTATGGAGATGAGCCTGCCGAATTAATCAACACATTAAGAAATGCAGGTCGTTAGATTACTTCTAATACTAACTATTTTAATTACAATTTCATGTAATAACGATCCTTCGGAAGCGGTTTCTTCTGAAGGATCGTCTCCGTCTGCTTCAAAGGAGCTCAGTGTTGTGGCAGACACATTTCAACTTCCCCGGCAACTGAAAAATGCCTATTGCGTGGGGAGCTTCCATGATGATCAAACAGGAGACGCCCTCATTTTCATGGATCTAAAAACCTTTGTTCTCACCAGCATGTCGGTTGTCGATCTCGCCATAATCGACACCATACACATTCCATCTGAGTACGTGCAGTCTGCCATAGAATATTACCAGGATGTGAGACAATACATGCAATGGCACGGACCAGACACTCTGATATTTATGGACGACATGATCCATGGTCAACGGCACCAACAACTTATTGGATATTCCATTTCTTCCGACTCCATTTTCATGCGTCTCCCTCTTGGCGACTTATCAAATCCAAAACTCAACGAGCTTTTTGGGCGAGCCAGTAACTACCTTCCTGTAAACTGGAAAAGCCCGGAGGCACTTATGATTGCTTTCACAGACTTTACCAAAATGGAGAGCTCTCCTCTCCAGTCTCTCATTATAGGTCAATACCACCTAAAAGATTCTACCGTGAAAAGAATCACTGATATGTCCTTCCCTTTTCTGAAAGACCCGCATGATTATGCCTTCATCACAGAATACTTTATGGCATATAATTCTCAAGAAAATGCATACCTGCTCGCATCAAGTCTCACACCAGACCTGCATCTTTTTCATCTGGATGAGTCGGCAAAGGTCATTGAAACCCTCAAAGCAAGACCACTTTCAATGTACTATGAAGCCCTGCCTTCGCCCCCAGACATTATCGATGGTAATATGGACTACGACCGTTTAGAAGAAATTGAAATCACGGCCTATTCCGGTGGACGATTGTTGTACCACCCAAATTTGAATGTATACTTCAGGTTCTACGAAAAGCCTCAGCCTTTGCAGGTTTCGGAAGGGTTTTATTCCACTTACAAAAACAAAGAATACGGTTTAATGGTGCTTGATAATAAGCTGAACATCCTATCAGAACATTTGTTAGGACCGGGATCCAGCCCGGCATCTACCTCATCTAGACTAGTCAAAAACGGAATAGCATACACTACCAAGCTCAATGAAGACAACCGTGAGCTTATCATAATTTCCTTACCGCATGAACACACAGCTATTTAAACTCATCTTGCCTCTTACAATACTTGGTAGTTGTTCCTTTTTGGAGAGCGAACCCATGGAAATTCCAGATCCGCCAGACCTTGAGCTTGACATTATGTATCACAAAGAACCAGGCCTGATGCGCTTTGTTGAAGATCGGGGTTTGCCGTTAAAGGACACTACCTTTCTAATTATTGCCAACAACAAAAGTTGCAACTGTGGTACTGCGGGGATTATGGAAATTGATAGCATGGTGCGCACACATGGTAACTACCCTCGTATCTGGATTTTGAATGACAATGAGCCAGTGTTCAAAGCCACCAGAAAGCCGGGCGACATCATCCTCGATGGGCGCGATTACGATATGGATAACTACGGTTTTTCAGGTATTTATCCTCAGTTGTTCACCTTTTATGATAACAAATTGATCCAATACGATAAACTCATGTACAGTCGTCATTAAACAGCTCATCAATTTCCCGACTAAGTGCATGGTCCTTTTGAGTAATCTTGTGCCCGGCATCATGGTTGCATAAGCTAAACTCTATGTATTTATAACCGAATACTCTGAAATCGGGATGATGGGCATATTCATCGCAAATGGTAGCCAGTTTGTTGAGCTTACTCACAATGGTACTGAATCCGTCCATTTCAAATCGTTTTTCCAATCGATTATTAGTTTCTTTCCAGGGCATGGCTTGTTTTATTTAAGTGCAAGTTCATCGCTTCAATAGATTCAAATAAATCATCAAAAGAATTCAGTACAAAGTAAGTTTCCTGCATCACATCATTTCTAAATTCGGCTTGAATGACTGGTTCAAGGTTAAAAGGTAGGTGTTCAACTTCATCGCTCAGTGATCGGTTAGTTTCACCAAATGATGACATGAGTCCCGCCCCATACGCCTTTAATTCCCGTTCTTGAATAAGTCCGAATTCGATGGTGTACCAGTACAAGCGCTGCAGCTCAATAAGTGCTTGAGGTCGATCCAATACGCTCAGACCAAGTTTGCCAAACTCGTGCATGAATTCGGAAAAAACGGGGTCACAAAGCAGCGGTACGTGACCAAAAATATCGTGAAACATATCAGGCTCTTCAAGGTAATCAAGCTGTTCCCAGGACCTGAGCCAGGTTGAACTGCAGAATTTCTTTTCAGCCAACAGGCTAAAAAAGTCTTCAACTGGAATGAGTCCTGCCACTACCTCAATTTGCCAACCAGTATGGTCTAAAAACCATTGGTTAATCTGCTGAAAATTGGGAATAGACTGCGCATTGAGAACGGTCTTCATTTTCTCTAAAGAATTCATATACGTCACAGATCCTCTGGTCTTTAGATTTTCCTTTTGACGCTTAAAAAGTGTTTGCCACACCTTGAGGTCTTCCGCTGTGTAATTCGTCATGTTTTGTTTCATCATTTTTAGTTTACTGACAAAACAGAGGGGTACAAAAAAACCTCTGTTGCCAGAGGTTTATATTCAATTTCTTATGTTCAAACAAGTCCTCTGCCTACGCGTAAACCGCATAATAATAAGCAAAGGTGTATGACTTGTTTTGAAACATGCTTCAAAACTAAAACAATTATCGAACCAAAACAAATGCTGCCCAGAAATAGGGATCGTATTTTTGACGCATGTCTTTTTGCACTTTGGAAAAAGCGTCTTCAATGGAGCTTCCTCCGCACAAATGGGTGTAAAATGCCACCATAAATTCGCTCGTTTCTTTATCAGGAACTTGCCACAGGCTCAGTATCATGCGATCTACACCGGCCATTCTAAATGCGCGTTGCAGACCAAAAACTCCCTCACTCCCCGACACATCTCCCAGCCCTGTTTCGCAGGCACTCAATACCGTCAACTCGGTTTCACTCAAATCAAGCAAAGAAATCTCATAGGCACTTAAAATACCATCTTCTCCCTCTTTATCGGGTGTATTTGCCCCTGCGAGTACTAAGCCTGATCGCTTCATGGGATCTGCACTGCGACTGAGGACCTGGCTTGCGGATGATCCTCTAAAAACCAAATCTTCGGTGACCTCTTCACTGCTCATCACCACTTCCTCCGGATCCGGATAGAAAAAACCATGTGAAGCCAAATGAAGCACATCCGGTTTCTTGTGTGTCAGTGCATGTTTGATTGATTCTTCTGTGGCAGACACATCCAGCAACAATTCATCACTGAGTTGGTAGTTCTGAATGATCTTATGAATCTCTTCGACTTCTCGTTTAGTGCCGTCTAAATAGGTCCAATCGCCATCTTCATCTCCATAATCCACACCACCGATTAATTCAAATACCTTGAGGGATTCAACTTTTTCCTCAGACGAAAAATACGCCATTGGGTCTACAATTTCCTGAAATTGAATGCTATCAGCCAGGTAGGTACGACCATCTGTAGAAAGTGCCGAAAACGCTATTTTGTGCAGAATGCCGCTTGGTGTGAAATAAACTTTGTTAACTCCGGACAAGTGTGTTTCCAAACTGTCCAGGATAAAGCGTCCCAAAGAAAAGTTTAACTGACCACCTGAACCGTAAAGTTGGTCAATTCCTTTTTTTCTGGTACTACTTGTTTTATCAATCAAACTGGTTAGCTCGTTTTCAGAAAATAGTTGAACAAATTCGGGCAGGGCTTTTTCCGGAGTGAATACCAGCGCAAAATAAGCTCGGCTGATTGCCGAGTCGTTGGGTAAAAAGGACAAAAACTGAATGAATCTTTCCCCTTCTCGCAGCCTTTCCTGAATAAAATACTGATCCATTTCAGTAAGGTAAAAATTGTCCTCTCCAAGTTTTTCTGACAACTCCTTTTCGTTCAGCTTAATTTGACTTTCAAGTGATTTATATGTTTCCGAAGATTCGGACACGCCTTGATTAATCAGTTGAGACAGTTGTTTTTTGGAGTCTTGCCATTCCTGATACTTCAAAAGAGTGGCCTCATCACCGGTTCGCTGAAGGCTTGTTTTAATTCTGTCGTTTGACCTCAACAACATAGCCGATAATTGCAATTCCAACTTCACCAAATCAGCAAAAAAGCCCGGATGTTTATGCCTATAAGAGTACGCAAACCTCCTAAAGTGGGTAAGTATCGGTTGATTCACTCGCAACCAATTGAGTTTCTCTTTCTCCGAAAAATAGATGAAGTTGCGTTCCAGCTCCTTCTTAAAAATTTTCAACACTCGGTCAAATTCCTCATAGGCGGCTTCATGTTGATTCAAAAAGACCAGGGTTTGACCCTTGCTGAGATAGGCATTCTGAAGAGAGAAATGATTTTTGCCAAATTTGTCTTCCCGAATCTCAATCCCTTCATTAGCCATGGCCAGTGCTTTTTGAGGATAGCCTGCTGCCAACAAAGTCATGGCTTTATTGTGCAATGTAATTGCCACTGACCCTACATCCTTACCAAGTCTTTTCTCTTCTTCGATTGACCGGTCGTAATAATGAAAAGCACTGTCCCAAGCGCCTAATAGCCGATAACACTCTGCAAGGTTGTTGTATTCTGCTGACAAATCGCGTTCACCGCTTTGTTTTTTACCAATTCGAATCGACTGCATCAACAAGCCTATACTGGTTTCCGCGTGTGTTATGATTTTGTTGTGATTGTCACTCCCGAATTGCGCTGCATACAAGTGTGCTGCAGCCTTGTTATTTAGAACCCCCGCTACAGCCGTGCTATTTTCCCCATAAACTTCCGTGTGAATCGCAATGGCTCTATCATACAAATCTGTTGCTTGATCAATCAAGCCAATTTCTGCATATACTTTGGCTCGATTATCGAGCAATCTGGCAAAATCCGGATGATTTTTTGACAATTTAACCTTAGCGAGTTCATGACCTTCCCTCAAGTGTTTTTCTGCCATGCCATAGTCTCCCACAGCCATATAATTATTGGCCAAATTGATGTAGGTATATAACAGGTCTGAAGCCAAAAGTTGTTCATTCTCTGGCCGCAGTTGAATTTTGAGTGCCATCAACAGGTGCTTTTCGGCATTTTGATAATCCCCAACAGCAATGTTAAACAATCCATAGTTGTTCAAAATGGTCGCGCGTTCAAGGTGGTTCGCTCCAAATACGTTTTTTGCCAGTTTCAAGGTAGTTTGGTATGTCTTACGACAATCCGAATAATTCAAATCCTGAAACTGAATGTTCGCCAGTGTGTTCAAGGCTCGGGTATATTCTATGGAATTCTTTCCGTAAACATTGTCCAATATGGGTAGTGCCTCTTCCAGGGATTGATACGCCAAATTAAGATCTCCCAATTCACTACACACCTGAGATAGATATAGCAGTGAGGTGGCGTAACTGGGGTGTCCGGCACCTTGTACTTCCAGCTGACAGCTCATGGATTGTTCCAGGGCGGCTTTGGCTTCAGGGTACTCACCATATGTAATTAGGTTCATTGCATACCGTTGTATCGCATTACAATAACCAGCTTGTCTCTTACCATAATTTTGTTCCTGCAGGTCTATCGCTTTTAAATCCGCTTTTTTAGCATTGTCAAAATCTCCCATCGCAGCAAGTACTGAAGAGTAGTGGCTCAAGGTTACGGAATGGTTTGTTTGTACATCCTTATCGAGTTTTTCGTATATCGCAATCGCTTTTTCTAGCCATGCTCTTGCCTGCTTGTAATCTCCCACTTTTTCATAAACCGCTCCCAAATTCATAACGGATAAGGCGTAGTAATCACTTTCTGTGGTATACACCGATGACTTGATTTCGAGCACCTTTTCATATAATTCGATTGCCTCTTTATACCGATGGAGGTTGTCTGCAGCTACTGCCAGATTATTGAGGGCTGTGGCATAGTCTGCTGTTTTTTCTCCATATACCTTTTTAGACAATTTGGCGGTCTCTTTGAATGTGTCGTAGGCATTCTGATCGTTCCCAGCATAAATGTAAAACTCACCGAGCGAGTTGAGGCTGAGCACATACATCTCCGTACTCGTTCCAAACGCATCTTTCATAAGTTCACACGCTTTTACATAGTAGGGTTCAGCTTCAGCAAATCGTCCATTAGTGAAATAGAATGAAGCCATCGTATTTGAGACCACCAAACTCATACTATCAAGTGGGTCCCAGTTGTCTCGAGCGAAAGATTCTACCCATTTATAGTTGTGTTCAGCTAACTCATTCATCTGTATTCCGGAATACATGTTGGCCATTTGCCATCGAATACTAAGTTCATCATCATCTCCCAGCACACCCAAGGATGTTTTGACCCTTAAAACATGTTCCAGGTGAGCACACGCACCTGCAAAATTCTCGGTATAACTCGCGTAGATGGCGTTGTAATAAAGGACATCAGCAAAGTCCACCGTCATAGTATCTCCCATCTGCTCC
This sequence comes from Bacteroidia bacterium, assembly GCA_030433115.1. Taxonomy (GTDB): domain Bacteria; phylum Bacteroidota; class Bacteroidia; order Flavobacteriales_D; family JAUILH01; genus JAUILH01. The sequence goes on from JAUILH010000050.1 coordinate 22,818, forward strand.
ATGGCGGTTTGACATTTTTCTCCCGTAATCACCGCTTCCTGAAGTAATTCGTTGGCAAATTGAAGGTATGCCAGGTTTGCAGCAATATTGGTATAGCTTGTGTCCAATTCTCCGTTGCTTTCATAGGTCTCCAGGAGCTCGTTACCAACAGCCAAAGCCCGCTCGGTTTCATTGGTATTGAATAACTCAAAAAATTGATCGTAAGTAGCCGTTTGCGACAAGGATGTCAGTCCTGTAGAGAGGAGCAGAGAAAGCAAGATATGTACTCTATAGAACACCTTATTTGTTTACATGAAGGACTTGCCTATCGACATAGATCATTCCAAAAGGAATAAAAGCGCCAAGAACCGCCTTAACCGTTGTTGGATTGTCCCATTTAAATGTTTCTCTCATCCATACAACTCCCCCCATATACGCCACAAATAATACCCCATGGAGCATGCCAACAATCCTCACTGCTTCAGGCATATCCATAGCATATTTAAGCGGCATGGCTATAAACACCAAAACTAAAAACGAAATGCCTTCGGCCCAGGAAAGTTTTCTGAAGTTTTTCATAGCGCTAAGGTACTGTATTTATGATTATTCTGACACATTTGGATGTCCAAACCGACATGGATAAGCGGCATGATTCGAATACAATATTAACTCTAGATTAAAAAAATGTTACGGCAAGCGAAGGATTTTTAAAAAGAGATCGTCAAAAGACCATAACAAACCTATAGAATGAAACATTTAATCCCCGCTTGTCTACTCTCTTTCTTGTTTTATAACCCCGCAAACAGTCAGGATTTCTATGATATGAGCACTGTTCAAACCATTGAAATCTATTTTGCCCAAAGCAACTGGGATCAACTGCTTGACAATGAAAAAGCCACTACTGAAGACTACATTATGGCAGACAGTGTGGTGCTAAACGGTATTGCCTTTGACAGTGTTGGTGTAAAGTATAAGGGAAACAGCACTTATAATGCCAATCAAACCAAAAACCCATGGCACATTGAGCTCGACACCTATAAATCTCAAGATTTTCAAGGTTACAAGGACATTAAGTTAAGTAATGTGGCAAAAGACCCTTCATTTCTTCGTGAAGTTTTGTCGTACCAGATTTTAAGACAATATATGCCTGCTCCGAAATCTAATTTTGCCAATGTGTATGTCAATGGTACCTTGATTGGTCTGTACAGCAACACAGAGGCCATCACCAAAACTTTTCTAGATAGCAGATTCGGAGATAAGAATAATACCTTCATTAAATGTAATCCACCGGCAGGTGCAGGACCCGGGACCAGTGACTATCCCAACTTAGTTTATTTGGGGACCGATAGTTCTTTGTATTATGATGGCTACGAAATGAAATCGGATTTTGGATGGGCGGACCTCATTAATCTGTGCGATTCTTTGGACAATCAAATTAACGATATTGAAGATGTGTTAGATGTTGACCGGGCTATTTGGATGTTGGCTTTCGACAATGCATTGGTAAACCTAGACAGCTATATTGGTGGATTTGCCCAAAACTATTATCTGTACAAAGATGATTACAACCGTTTTATTCCAATGGTTTGGGATTTAAATGAGTCGTTCGGTCAGTTTGCGAATACAGGGTCCGGAAACCTCACCAATACCACTTCAAAGCAGCAAATGGACCATTTATTGCATGACGCAGATGCCAGTTTCCCTTTGGTCAGTCAACTTTTGAGCATTCCCGTATACAAACGCATGTATCTCGCTCACTTAAAAACCATCATGCTTGAAAATTTTGACAACAATAGTTACTACTCAAGCGGACAGACCTTGCAAACATTGATTGATTCGTATGTGCAGGCTGATCAAAACAAATTCTACACCTATGCTAATTTTCAGGACAATCTGGACAATGATGTTTCTGGTGGAGGTCCTGGCCCAGGTGGAAGCACCACACCAGGTATTGCGAACCTTATGAATGGACGAAATACCTACCTGCTTGGCCTATCAGATCTCTCGGTAACCGAGCCAGAAATCACCAATGTTTTGGAATCTAATATGAGTCCGAGTCTCAATGATGTAGTTAACATTACGGCTGACATTATCAATGAAACAGATGTGTTTATGGGATACAGATTTGATAGTTTAGCACCTTTTCAAAAAGTGATCATGTATGACGATGGCATGCACAACGATGGTGCGGCAGGAGATGGGAGTTACGGTGCGAGTATTACAATGACCAATACCTATGCACAATATTACATTTATGCAGACAACAACGACATAGGTAAGTTTTCTCCTGTGAGAGCAGAACATGAGTTTTATGAAATTTACACGACCACACCTCCAGCAGGAGATTTGGTGATTAATGAATTACAAGCCGATAATGCGACTTCTGTGTTTGATCCGGCTGGCGAATATGACGATTGGATTGAATTATACAACAACAGCTCAAGTACCATCAATCTTGACGCTTATTACCTGTCTGATGATGCCGGGGACCTCATGAAGTTTCAGTTTCCAACCGGAGCCACCATTGCAGCAGGAGGTTATTACATTGTTTGGGCAGATGACGATTTGACGCAATCGGGTGTGCACGCTGCATTTAAACTGTCTTCTTCTGGCGAAAGTTTATTCCTGTCTGATGCTTCAGGTATTGTCGATCAAGTGACTTTTGGCGCACAAAATACAGACGAGACGTATGGTCGTTATCCCAACGGAACCGGAAGTTTCCAGGCAATGGTGCCAACGCACAGCGCACAAAACAGCAACGTCCTAAATGTGTCTGAAATCAATGATGAGCCTGCATTTACGGTTTATCCTAATCCTGTAGATGACCTACTTTATATTGACTTTGACGCATCCATTGACCCTCAAACACAAGTGAAGATCTTAAATGCTCAAGGGCAAATGATTCTTCAGAAAGAGCTGAGCAGCAATGAAAGTATTGATGTATCAGCATGGTCTCAGGGAATGTATTTCGTGGTGATAGGAACAAAGAATGTCAAAATAGTGGTTCGTTAAATAGAGATTTTAACCACCCGAAACCCATGGTTTGAGAAAGAGGCTTTTCTGTTGACCTTACCTATATCGTGTGAGTTGAAAAAGTTGCACGAGTTACTCGAACACCACCAGGAACCACCTCTGGCACTGACCATTTTTGTATTGTCTTTCCACACCTCAGGGTTGTTGGCACAAAACTCGAAACAATTACCGTACATGTCGTAAAGTCCCCAGGGATTTGGCAAATAGGTTTTCACTGGACTGGTATAGAGAAAATCCTCTTCTACGGTAACTTCCTGGTGTGTTTCGCTTTGCCAAATATTGGCGTAATCGTTCAAAGCCTCT
>JAUILH010000051.1 GCA_030433115.1 Bacteroidia bacterium
GTGGTTGGTTCCTATTCTCATAGCTGTTCCATTGGCTTTGCACAGTTCAACCAAAGGAGTAAATCTCTCCGCTATTCTATCCAACTCAGCCTGATAAGCTTCATCTGAATAATCGTGAGATTCAAATTTCTTTTTGTCCGCATAGTTCCCCGGATTAACGCGAACTTTTTCGACAATTTTGGCGGCCACTTCTGCCGCATTGGGTGTAAAATGAATATCGGCAACCAGAGGTGTAGCGTGACCTCTTTTTCTGATCTCTTCCTTAATAAGCATTAGGTTCTCAGCGTCTTTCTTTGAGGGGGCTGTCAACCTCACCAATTCACAGCCTGCTTCAATCATACGAATGGATTGCTCAACGGATCCTTCGGTATCCATGGTGTCCGTGGTGGTCATAGATTGCACCCTTATCGGATTACCTCCTCCAATTCCAACCACACCCACTTTCACCTCTCGTGTTTCATAACGTTGATACTCTGTGAGGCTATTGCAATACATTTCTTCCATGATTCTAAGACAAAAATAACCATAGAAAGTTCAGTCGGGCAAAGCTGAAGTTAAAAAATGATAAAATGCACTACTTGGATAATTCAATTTCATTTGCGAAACTTGGTGTCTATGAATAAAGTGGCGATCATAGGGTTTGGAAACATTGGCAAGGCTGTGGCTTTTAGGCTACTGGAAAATCGTTATCAGGTTCACAACCTATGCATCATCGATCCTGATGATTCGATTGAAGGTGCTTATTTAGATATGACAGATGCTGCAACATTGCATCAATGCAGTTTTTCCTTGAACGATCAAACAGCCTTTAATGATTGTGATGTCATTTTTCATTGTGCAGGAGCATCTGTCCCTGGAAATGGAGACAGATTAGCCATTGCGGCAGAAAACATCCAGATTACTCAACAGATTTTTGAAGAGTTCAAACCAAAAGAAACTGCCCAAATCATTGTTGTATCGAATCCCGTAGATGTGATATCTTATTACAGTTGGAAATATAGTCGGCTACCAACAGAACAAGTTGTGGGTACAGGTACTCTGCTTGACAGTATGCGTCTTAATCGGCTTCTGGAAGCGCATGGATTCAAGAATTGCGATGGTATTGTCCTTGGAGAGCACGGCAATTCCATGTTTATTTCGAAAACCCTGTCTAAAATAAATGATGCATTGCTCACGGATATCCTAAGCATTGAGGACATCACTAAACTGACCATTGAAGTGGCTCAATCTGCAAAACGGATCAAACGAACTCAATCTGCCACCATATATGGTGTGGTAGAGGCCGCATTAACCATATACAAGGCTTTTGTGTCAGATGAGGATTTAACCTTGCCCGTATCCACACTCATAAAGGAAGAATTCAATCAAAACAAGTCACCAATATTTATTAGTCAACTATGTCAGGTCAATCGCAAGGGTGTCTGGGTTAGGGATGTCAAACTCAATGAAGAAGACCAGGCATCTTTCCTAAAATCAAGCGACATTCTGAGAAACAGTGCTTCAATTGAAGATCGTCATGGAATTTGAGAATCCCTGATTTACCACTGATAAGTAACGTGCAGTCTATACCCAATTTCCAGGCTCCCATCAGTAATGGTGAAACTAGCCGGGAAAGAAATGCCGTTGAACGGTGTAAAGCCCGCCGTAGTCATCAAATCATCTCCACTTGTCGCATCATCATCCCACATTTTGATTGAATAACTATCACTCACATTGGTAATTTCAATAGATAGTCCGTTAATCGAAAACTGAGTGCCATCCGCCACATTGTCAAAAGTAGAAGACGTCCAGGCCACATTGCTTGTTCCATCATCAATCAATTCCAAATAAATGTCAGGATCTGTATCAATAACCACATCCCAGTTAGATCCACCATCTGTTCCGGGAAAATCTATGATATCGATTTGAGTAATTGTTACCTTGGTTGGTGTGACAAGCCCAGAGCAATCATCCCCAGAAAAGCCTGCAGGACATTCACAAACACCTTCGTTGCAAACACCATTATTCTTACAGTCAACGTCTTTACATTTGTCTTTACAAGAAGAAAAGAACAGAGCAGATACGGCCATAAAGCCAAATAGTAGTTGTTTCATGAGTATTGTTTTGAACCCAATTTAGTCAAAAAATATTTAGCCCATACTACCTGGAAAGCCAATTAGCTGCCTCAACAAAATACCTGGCGGAAAAAATAGTCCACTTGTTATACATCCTGGTAAATCCGCCATCCAATAAAATCCTGTATTGAGCATTGTCAAAACTTGCCACACACACTTGACCATCTGAACCAATGATCTGTGGCTTAACGGATTCTGAAATACTCAATGACGATACCGTAAAACCTTCATACAAATAAGCTTCATCCGTCAGTAAATCACTTCCGGGCGCAGGACTGGCTTTCTTGTCTGCCATATAGTTCCCGTTAAAAGTTGCTCCGGTAAAATGCTCGGACACGTATTCCGCATCCGCGTCATAGGGTTCATTATCTGCCAATACGTATAAGCCATTGCCCGCCTCAAGATAAGATTGAATGACTTCCAGATAACTGGAATCCAAATGTCTTTGCCAGTCGGACACCAACCAAAACTGATCGTATCGAGTCAATAAACTGTCAAGCTCCCTGGCTGGAGGAAGTTCTGATAAGTAATCACTGTGATAACCTGCTTCAAGGAGCGCGGTATCCAAATCTTCTGTAACAAACTTATCGGAATCGTAGAGCTTTAAAATCAAAATATTGGATTGTGCAACCGACCCTGTTGAGATCATCAAAACCAAAATTATTAAGCACCTGTTCATGTCTATTAATACCCTTTTCTATGAAATCCGTTCAATATGTTTGGATATTTAAATTCTCCACCATAAGTTTGCATCAGCAAAGGCTACAATCTTTGACTCTTTATAGAGAATGAGGCGAGAGACAGGCTCGATGACCCTCTGGCAACCCCAAACACCAAGTGCGGAAGGTGCCAATTCCTGATAGATAAATTGAGTAATAATGAAAAAACAAGACAATCAATGTATGTGTGCGGCAAAGGCTTAAGTGCTTGCTAGTATTCGTGCGTTTCACAAAATTTTCTAATCAGACTAAACAGTCTTAAAAATTGGTATTATGAGCAATGATATTAAAATTGGTATTATGAGCAATGATATTAAAATTGGCCTATTTGGCTACGGGTGTGTTGGACAAGGATTGCATGATGTCCTCAACAACAGCAAAGGTTTCAGAAGCAATATTGACACCATCGTTGTCAAAAACAAACACAAGCAGAGACGACTTCCTCAGGACGCTTTTTCGTTCGAGAAAAATGACATTCTCGATAAGCAAGATATCGACCTGGTGGTGGAACTAATAGATGATGCTAAGGAAGCTTTTGACATTACCAAAACGGCACTTAAAAATGGGAAAAATGTGGTCTCGGCCAACAAAAAAATGATTGCTGAAAACTTTGAAGAATTGGTGGCACTTCAGAAAAATCATGGTGCGGGACTGCTCTATGAAGCCTCAGCCTGCGCGAGTATTCCGATCATTAGAACACTTGAAGAGTACTACGACAATGAACTGCTTGAATCCGTATCAGGTATTTTCAATGGCTCATCTAATTATATCTTGTCCAAAGTCATCAATGAAGGCCTGGATTACCCATCTGCTTTGGCCAAGGCTCAGGCACTTGGATTTGCAGAAAGCGACCCCACTCTGGACGTTGGAGGTTATGATGCCAAGTATAAACTGGTCATTTTAAGTGGTCATGCATATGGCATTTTTATCAAGCCTGAGAAGGTATTTAATTTAGGGATCGATAATCTAAATGAGCCCATCATTCGATATGCACGAGATCAGAAGCTTAAAATAAAATTGATTGCACAGGTGGTGCGATTAGATGATAAAAATGTGACTGCATTTGTATTGCCAAAATTGGTCAATTCTGACCACCCTTTATATAATGTGGAAAATGAAAACAATGGTGTTATTGTAAGAGCGGCATTTTCAGACGAACAGATTTTTATTGGCAAAGGGGCCGGTGGTCATCCTACCGGTTCTGCTGTGTTGTCTGACATTTCAGCCAATAGCTACGACTACCAATACGAGTACAAAAAAATGTCTCAAGCCAACAAATTCCTGTTCACCAACAATGTCACAATCGATATTGTAGCAGCTGGTTTCAATGAGGATTTACAAAAAATACCTTTCGTGAGTATACAAAGTCAAAAGCAAGGCTTGATTGAAGGCAAAGTTAAACTCGAGACCCTCATTGCACTGCAGAATGAAATCAGATCCTCTGGTATTTTTATAGCCACTACCGGTGAACCGGAAGTATTACACACCACCTTCAAAAATAAGGATGCCCTAGTGGAGGTTTAATCATCCCCGCTGCATGACCCGCCTTTTTTACAACAGGCATGCAGTCGCTTATATTTTTTAGGATTTGCCGGAAGGTCATCGGCATCATATCCAACATTGGTCACGGCCACCCTCAATTTGTGAGGGTTGGTCTTTTCCGGATTGTATTCCACCGTTAGAATCTTGGTTTCAACATCTAAAACTACTTTTTTAACACCCCTTTCAAAATTCATGTCATGTTCAAGGGTTTCTTTGCACATGTCACACACAACTGAAGTCAAAATTTCAATTTTCTCTAACTTCTTTTGCGCCGTGGTAGAAAAGCTCAAAAAGATCAAACTTAAGGCAAATACTATTTTCATTTTCAAAGTTTTAGAATAATGCAAAACAAAAATAATGCAAAACTTTAAGCAGAGGAATATAATACATCCTAGCGCTAGAATTCCTAACTTTGTACAAAACTTGTTTTATGAGTCAAACAGCAGTGCCCGTTAACGTTTACATGGAAATGACGCCCAATCCGGCGACTATGAAGTTTGTGGCGAATAAATATCTGATCAGTGATGGTTCTCAGGCGGAGTACAACTCTGCACTGGAGGCAAAAGATTCATCACCTTTGGCAGAGGCTCTTTTTAAGTTCCCTTTCGTACAAAAAGTATTCATTGCTGGAAACTTTGTCTCCATCACAAAAAATGACTCCATTCAGTGGGACTATGTCAATATGGAATTAAGGGAATTCCTTAAATCTTTTGTTGAAGAAGGAAATGTGGCTGTTATTAAAGCTCCCGAACCAAAAGCTGAAACAGCGGATAACAAACCTAAAAAGGTATACGACCCTTCGGAATATGATGATGTTATCAGAGGTTTGCTGGAAGAATTTGTAAGACCCGCTGTAGAGCAAGATGGTGGTGCCATTGACTTTTTGGGCTATGACAATGGCATTGTAACTGTTGGTTTGAAGGGAGCATGTAGTGGCTGCCCAAGTAGTACCATGACCTTAAGAGGTGGGATTGAAAACCTCTTGAAGCAACACATTCCGGATGTGAGAGCGGTTGTGGCAGAGGAAGAGTAAGATGAAAGACTACAAAAAATATTATAAAATTCCTGCGCCACCGGAAGAAGTATACGGCGCTTTAACCAATCCCCTGGCCATTCATCAATGGACGGGTGCTCCTGTAGAAATGAGCACAGAGCCGGGATCTGAGTTTTCTTTATGGGATGATGCCATTGTTGGAAAAAATCTGGCCTTTGAGGAAGGCAAAAAAATCGTTCAAAAATGGTACTTTGGGGATCAAAAGGAAGATTCTATCGTTTCTTTAATTCTCCACAAAGACGGTAACAATACGTCATTGGAATTGAGACACACCAACATTCCGGATGAAGCTTATGATGATATTTCAAATGGTTGGGACAATCATTACATGGCTTCTTTAATCGACTTTTATTAGCCCATCTATTTAGGGATTGAATTATGCAATTCCGCTAAAACCTGCATCCTTATCATGAATTTTAAAACTATTAATCATGAAAGGATTCTTATCCATGGCCATATTTGCGATCGGGCTGAGTGCAGGAGCTCAAACTTCTGGGACTTTAAAAGGACAAATCCACGATACTAAAGGAGACGCATTGCCTGCTGGGTATGCCTCTGTGGATGTGGGTGGTAGTGAGATCAAAGTAGCTGTTGATGAGACTGGACACTTCACGATCAAACCACTTAACTCTGGTACTTATGTACTTACAATCGGGTCTATGGGCTTTCAAGAAGCTCAATATGAGGTGGTCATCAAATCAGATCAGGTCACCACAATGAATGACTTGGTACTTGGAGATGATGTTACTATTCTGGAAAAAGAAGTGAAAATCACGGAGTACAGAGACCCGCTCATTAACCCTTATGAAACCAACAAGGTGGAGTTGGATGCAAAAATTCTGGAGAATAATCCTAACAGAAGAAGCATCACTGATTTAGTAGGCGGTTCCAGTTCAGAGGTTAAAAAAAGTAACGATGGTGAATTGTATTTCAGAGGATCCAGGTCCGACGGTGTAATTCAGTTCATTGATGGCGTCAAACAAACCGGAACCATCAGCAGTCTGCCAGGAAGAGCCATTGGTCGAGTTGCAGTATACACCGGTGCCATTCCAGCCAAATACGGAGACACAACAAGTGGTGTTATCGTGCTCGAAACACAAAGCTATTTTGACTTATACTATGCCAGAATGGCTAAAAAGTAAATTTCCATCCTACCGTTTATCCCGGAATGGTTCTGCCATCTCCGGGTTTTTTTTGCCTCAAATCGAACAAATTACAAACATAAGCCACTGACTAACAGAAGTTTGAAAAAAATTCAATTTTTTTTTATGGAATTCATGTTTCATCCACATCCTATTAGCGAACATTAAAAACAATTATTATGAAAGGATTAATCACCATAGCCTTATTTGCGATCGGGCTAAGTGCAGGAGCTCAAACCTCAGGTACTTTGAAAGGAAAAGTTAAGAATGAAAAGGGTGAGCCGGTGGTATACGCCATTGCTTCTGTTGAAGTTGGTGCCAATAGCATCAAAGCAAGAACCGATGAAGAAGGTCGTTTTACGATTAAGCCTCTCAACTCAGGAACTTACATTTTGACATTGGCATCATTTGATTATGACACCATCAAGTATCAAATCGAGATCAAAAACGACCAGATTACGTTTGAGAACAATCTGGTAATGAAAGACAAGGTTATTGAGACTGTTGTAATTCGTGGCAACAAACTGATTGATCCGGAAGAGACTTCAAAAATCAGCATCTCAGCGAAGGCACTTAAGAACAGTCCAACTCTGAGAGATCCGGCTAAAATGTTGGAGAGTATGACAACAGACATCAAGCGTAGTAATGATGGTCAGGTTTACTTCAGAGGATCAAGATCAGATGGTGTGGTTCAGTTCATCGACGGAGTGAAACAAAGTGGTTACATTAGTGGACTGCCAGGAAGAGCCATAGGAAGTGTATCTGTGTACACGGGAGGAATCCCTGCAAAATATGGCGACACTACCAGCGGAGTAGTTGTTATGGAAACCAAAAGTTATTTCCAATTATACTACGCTAGAATGGCTGGCAACGAGTAATTTCATATCAAACCCATAATAAGCAACGCAAAATCCCTGCTCAATTGAGTGGGGATTTTTTTTCTGTATTCATCTCTACTCCCTTTCATTTGTGTAACTTGGCTCCATGAGGATTCTCATTGGAATATTGTTCTTTTTCAGCATCTCCACAGGTGGCTATGCCAACAATGAGTCGCACATACGAGAACTCATCAAACGATCGGATAAATTTTACGGTACCGATCCCGATTCAAGCTATGCACTTTGCCGAAAGGCTTTTAGTTTATTAGATGACAATTCTTCAAATGAATTGAGGGCAGAAGTACACTTAAATCTTGGCATGCACCAGTTGCTGAAAGCTCAGTTGGAACAGGCCGCAGACAGTTTTGACAAAGCGATCACGTACCTTCAGGGCTCTAACAGCTCTTATGAAGCCTGGGCTTATAAACTCAAGGCTAATTTATTGGATCGATTGGGAGATGTGAAAGACGCTTTAGACTATCAAAAAAAAGCTCTCAAAATTTATCGCACCAAAAAAGACAGTGTAAACTACGGTTCTACTTTGTTAAACAACTTTGGTTTTTACAGAAGTTTGGGAGATTTGGATGGAGAAAAAACGACCATTGAAGAACTTCAACTTTATGAGAATTTCATTGATGGATCAACCCGCTACTATTATATGCAGAACAAAGGACTTTATCACGTAGATATTGAGTCTTACGAAAAAGCAGAAGAGTTGCTTTTAAATGCACATGGTATTGCGGAGGAACACAACATGTTAGATAGTCGGGCAACCGCTCTAATGAATCTGGGAGCCCTTCATGTAAAAGCAACAAATTACAGCACGGCTCAAAAATATCTTGAAGAATCAATTGCCTTGTGTGATGAACACGATTTAAAGCATGAACAAGTAGAGAATTTAGAAGTACTCATTGAACTTTACAAAGCGACGAACGACATGACCAATGCTTTTGAAGCACAAACCAGACTTCACGAACTCAAGAGCATTATCTATGACATTGAAAAAGTCGCGCACATCTACTCCATAGAAAAGCAACTGGAACTGGCAGAATACCAAACGTCCCTTGCAGAAAGAGACCTGAAAATCAGCCGAAAAAATGAAGAGCTAAAGGCAAAAGAAGCCCAATCCATTAAGGATTCCTACAAGAGACAAAGACTGATCATTGCGCTGGTGATTGTGATCGTGATTGGTGTGATTGTGCTTATCGGATTTTTCAGGGTTCGGAAACTAAAGAAATTAATAGAGAAGCAAAACGAACTGGTTAACCTCAAAAATCACCAAATTCAGGAAGCTTTAGACGACTTAAATCATAGCCTTGATTACAGCAAACGCCTTCAAAATTCACTTCTGCCGAACGTGAATGATTTTGCCAAAGGATTCAAAGATGTCTTCATATTCTATTTACCCAAACAAACAGTGAGCGGTGACTTTTATTGGAAAATATCTCTGGGTGATAAAACATTAGTGGCAGTAGCGGACTGCACAGGACATGGTGTGCCCGGCGCGCTGGTAAGCGTGGTTTGTATCAATGCACTTAACAGAGCCGTGCGCGAGTTTGGAATTACAGAACCCGGAAAAATACTAGATCAGGCACGCATCAATATTACTGAAACTTTTGAGTTGAAAAATGAATTGGTATCTGATGGTATGGACATTAGTCTTTGTATGATTAATCACCAAAATAAGACCTTGCAATGGTCGGGAGCTCACAACCCACTCTGGATTTTACCGCCAAATACCTCAGACATTGAAGTCATCAAAGCTACAAAACAAGGTGTGGGCATTGTGAAAGATCCGGTATCATTTGAAACCCACACCCGTCAGTTTACCGATGGAACAAGACTCTTCATGTTTTCCGATGGGTATGCAGATCAATTTGGAGACGCCAACAACAAAAGGAAAGGTGGTAAAAAGTTTAAATCAAGCAGTTTGAGAAAATTACTTGAATCTCTATCCACTAAATCTCTTACCCAACACAACCAAATTCTTCTTCAGGTGTTTGACGACTGGAAGGGCGACCTTGAACAGATTGATGATGTTTGTATAGTTGGCTTAGACCTTTGATCTGAAAACACCCAATATAGCCTGATCTCGTGGTGCGTTGACATGAATTCTGACCTTGGAAAAACAGACTTCTTCAAACTAAAATAAGTTCAAGCTGATTGAGTATAGTTTGTCGTCCCTTTTCCTCAAATTTGTCCATTGAAATACACATTGACTGCCACTTTATCAGTCTAACAATTTGATTTTCAGCAAAATAAATTTTGGTGTTGATTTTTCATAGCTCTTATCAAAATCAAGAACTATGAAATATTTAAAAATTACCTTATCAACAGTACTGTTATTTACTGGATTCAGCATCAACGCCCAAAATGAATCTCTCGGTTTCAAGGGAGGCATTAGCGCCAATTCTTTCAGTCAATTTGCCACAGAAAACTCCGTTGTTGGCTTCAACTTTGGTCTATTTGGACTACACAGTAAGCATGAAAACTATGGATTTGGAGCTGATCTGAACTTTACCCAAACTGGTGGATATTACACACACGAGACAGAAGGGAGTTTCATTACAAGGGAAACACGTCTCCAATACATTTCTCTGATTCCGAAAGCGGTGGCTTTTGCAAGAGATGTTGAAGACGATTTTCGACCTAAATTATCATTCGGTCCTAGTATGAGCTTTATGCTGGGAGCCCATGATGTGAATAGAGATGTGTCACTTAACGACGAATTTAAAACGGTTAACTTTGGATTGGCCATAGGCACTGGGTTTAACTGGAGATTAAAAGATGCACTTTGGTTGAACACCGACCTAGAATATGTCGTAGGTATCAACGAAATTTCAGATATCAACAGAACTCAACCCACAAACATTTACACAAACGGTTTGAGTTTGAGCGTTGGTCTTGCATTTGGCCTGGATTCTAGAATTAAACCAGTTATAGAATAAACCTAATCAACTTGCTTTAAACTTTTAAGGGGATGTCTTCGCATCCCCTTTTTTTATGTTGTTTTGTCAATAACTCGGAACTCATTCTTAAGACTCCTCAGAAAAATTTTTTTCAGTCATTTTATGGAATTAACTTTAAGCGGTCATCCTATTGGTGCGATCAGGTGAAAAAAGGTAAAGTGACATATCAACAATGGACCGATGAGGAAATCATAGCTCATTACAAAACAAGTCGGGATAAGGCCTGTGTTGGAGAGCTATTTAACCGCTATGGTGCAGTGGTGTATGGGGTGTCGCTTAAATACCTGAAGAATGTTGCGCAAAGTCAGGACATGACTATGCATATTTTTGAAAAACTAATGGATCTGCTACTGGATAAAACTGTAATTAACTTTCGCTCCTGGCTTCATGTGGTGTCTCGAAACGAATGCTTGATGCGTTTAAGAAAACAAGGCAAGATTCATGAAAATTCATTGGACGACTCCTACGAACTACAGGCCGATGAAGATTCACTGCTACAAAAACAACAAGACGAACTGGTCCTAAATCAATTGGAAAGTGCCATTCAGGAACTCAAACCAGAACAAAAACAATGTATTGAGCTGTTTTACATTCAGGAAAAGTGTTATCAACAGGTGGCAGACATTACGGGTTTCACAATGAAACAAGTCAAAAGTTACATTCAAAACGGCAAGCGCAATTTGAAGATTATTTTAACCCAAACTAAACCCATACATGAATAAACTAAATAACATATTCATGAAAACCGATCCACTCACCAATGATGAATTGGAAAGATACGTCAATGGCGATATGTCGCCAGAGGAGATGCATCAAGCCGAATTAAAAATGGCTGGCAATCCTATTTATGATGATGCCATTGAAGGATTTAAAGCTTCCGGGGCAGGATTAGCTGGTTTTGCTGCCTTGCAGTCCCAGTTCGAAACATCCATTGGTGCCTCAGGAGCATCTTCTGTTTCCGGTGCCGCTGGTAGCTCTGCCTTTGGACAGGTTATGGGTCTCTGTTTTGGTGTAGCGCTTACCACTGTAATTGGCATTGGTGTGGCACACGAGTCAGTTCAGAAAAGTACTGATAATCATACGGGAGAGAGTCACCAAACCGTTTTGCTGGACCATGAGGAAGCACCTGAAGAAGACATGCTCATTGCCTACGATGAGGTGGTTATAGAGGAAGAACTCATTGAAGCCATAGAAATTGAATTGAAAGATGTGGCTCCAGTAGCACAAAACAAAGCCATTACTTATGAGAAAGCCCTGGAAAATCAACCAGCTACTTTGGTAGATGACGTGTCTGAAATTGAAGAGACAAAACCGGCACCTACTCCAGTTACTCCAGTAGAGATTGAGCCTGTGGTTGGTGTTGAATTCGACAAAACCATTGAAGTCCATTCCAATGTGCAGATCATCTATTTACACGAATTGAAAACAGTTGATCTATCCAAGCTTTACAAGAGAAGCATTAAGATCAGAAATATCCATGCACTAAGTGGCACTCCTGCTTTTAGCGAACAGAAATTGGATGATGGTGTGACCATGAATCACATGAAACCTTATATCTACATTCCGTATCAGAGTTACCTGAATGACGCCATGGCTAAATTTGAAGCGAACAATTTCAAAGGTGCTTTGAAGGATTATAAGGTGATTTTGTCTCACTATAAGGACGACATCAATGCGCATTTTTATGGGGCTCTGTGTTATTATAATCTTGGCAAACCAGACAAAGCCATCGATTATTTTAATGTGGTCCTGAACGATCAGATCAACAGTTTTGATCAGGAGGCAGAGTTTTATAAAGCCCTCTGTTTGATAGAGGCCGGGAAGAAACAAGAGGCTGCCAGATTGCTTGAAAAAATCGAAAACGATGGCTTGTTTTATTCTAAAAGAGCCCGCGCTGAGAGAATGGCCTTGTGATAACACCCGTTGCAGTTCGCCAAGATTTTAGTAAATTCAAACATGCAAAAAGGCTTCTATATTGGTATTTTATTCCTTTTCTGTGGACTTTTTTCCAATGCACAAACCCCATTTTTCGAGCTCTACGGTAACATAGAAACCATTGCTGGGACGGGTCAAATCACCAAAAAAAGTGTGAATGGTTGGAAAAAAACATTTGAACGCAAGCCAGCGGATAAAGCGGAATTAAGCAGACCTCATTTTGTAATGGACGATCCATCTGGTCATATCTATATTGCTGATAAAGATGCCCATGCCATCAGAAAAATTGACGCCAAAACAAATAAAATCACCACACTTGTGGGCACTGGCGTAGCTGGTGATGGTAAAGATGATCTGCCTGGAAACCGAACTGAATTGCATTCCCCAAACGGCCTCTACGTGCTTGAAAACGGCACGGTTTACATTTTGGACCTGGGCAATTCAAAAATTCGCAAAATCGACAAATCTGGCAAATGTACGACTGTGATCAAAGATGATGCTGGCATTGCATTTGGTCGTGGACTCTGGGTGAGTGAAACTGAAGACAGCATCATATATGCGTCTGGTACCGAGCTCAAAATCTGGACTACTAAAACACCACTCCGAACCTATGCCGATGGGTTCAGACAACTGGGCAATATTTGCGTAGATGCCAAAGGAAACCTCTATGCCGCTGATCGAAAAGCAGGAAAGATTTTTGTTTTGGAAGCAGCCTCCGGAAAAGCTAAACACATTGCTGGCAACGGACTTGGAGAGGATGACAAAAAAGCTGGAACTGATCCAAAAAAAATCAGTTTGGAAGGCGTAAGAGCCGTATGGCCTACAGAGGATGGCGGATTGCTCATGGGATGTCATGAAAGTCATGATATTTGGTACCTGTCGCCCAAACAGAAACTATACAAGTTTATTGACGGTGGCAAAGATGTACATGACCGAAACAACAGTCCTTTCGATGACGGTAAAAAAGTCTCTGAAGTAAGAAGTTTGTGTGTAGCGCATAACGGCGACATCCTAATTTGTGAACATGATGGTGGATTTATCCGCAGGGTTAGGAAAAAATGATATTTCTTCCTAATTTGATGTCAAGTTTACCACACTACTACACATGCTAACAACAGCTGAAATTCTGGGATATGTTGGAATGGCGTTTATCGCGACATCCTTCTTTTTTTCCAATATCAAAATCTTACGCATCCTCAACCTGGTAGGCGCCATTGCAATGGCTGTCTACGGCATTATGATTGACGAACTACCGGTTGCCATACTGAACGTTCTCATAGCCGTAGTTAATATCTACTACATCAATAAAATGCTCACTGCTAAAACGCGCTTTGATCTGTCTTCTGTGAATTATGAAAAAGGGGGCGTGTTTGATAAATTTTATCAGGCATACGAAACCGATATTCAGCACTTCTTTCCAGGCTTTGAATTAAATGAATTAGATTCCGCCAAAATTGATTTGATTCTACGAGATTTTAAGGTAGTTGGATGTTTTATTTACCGCAAAACCGGAGACCAGGTCAATATACTGGTAGATTATGTAGAACCCAACGCACGAGACATGGAAAATTCTCGCTACCTATATGCCATTAAAAAATCAGATTTTAAAGCAAACGGAGTGATGAGCCTCATTTGTAAATCTAGTGTGGCTGCGCATAAAAACTATCTCAAGAACCTTGGGTTCGGTGCTGAAGGAGATGACAAATTTGTTTTGAGCCTCAACTAGCGCCACCAACATCCAAAGAATTTAAATACGTCTGAGCAACTGATAAATGTTTATTGAGCCTCTCTTGAGGCATGCGATCAAGATTGCGCACCAGCATTGACAATCTGGGATTCTTGCTAAAAAAGTCTCTGCGCTTATTCATAAAATTCCAAAAGAGTCCATCCCAAACAATCTGCCAGGAGCCTTTTCCATAATCGCTCATCTTCAGTATATAATTGCTACCTGAAATATATGGTTTAGTTGCAAATGAGCCCCCATCGGCAAATTGACTCATGCCATATACATTTGGAACCATCACCCAATCATAGGCATCGATAAAAAGCTCCATAAACCAACGATATACCTCATCAGGGTCAAACTCACACAAAACCATAAAATTACCCAGAATCATTAAGCGCTCTATATGATGACAATACCCTGTTCTTAGTACTTTTTTAATGGTTTGATCAATGGGTTCAATGCCCGTTGTTCCTAAATAAAAGGAGTCAGGAATTTTTCTTGAAAAACCCCAATAATTTCGAGTCCTCATCATCCGTCCTTTTGCCAGGTACATGCCTCTTATAAACTCTCTCCACCCAGTAATCTGGCGCACAAATCCTTCAACACTTTGAATGGGAATCTGATTGATATTGGCAAACTCAATGGACCTTTCAACTATATCCAAAGGACAGATTAATCCAACATTCAACATTGGCGTTAGAACAGAATGATTCAGGAAGCAGGCATCTCGCACGATGGCATCCTCATAGGGGCCAAATTCGGCAAATCGATGATTTAAAAACTGATCAAACCATTGAGATGCCATGGCTGGGGTGTATGGGTAATACAGTGCATCCAATTCACCAGGATTGTTTGGGAAATAGGTATTTGTATAGTCGACAGCTTCCTGCCAAAAAGCATCTCCCTCTGGAAACATTATCGGCGGTGGTAGCTTGCTTTTTGGGTACTTTTTTCGATTGTCGGCATCATACGTCCATTGACCACCAACAGGAGCTCCTGAATCGGTCAACAAAAGATTTAAACGCCGTCTTTCTGATTTGTAAAACGTGGTTTGAAAAAACCGGACCTTATCCGATTTAAAATGATTGGCAAGCTCTGCATGAGAGTTGATGAACAAAGTAGATTCGTACCTGTCTAATCGAATGCCTAATTTATTGGCGATCGTTTCAATTCGAGTCATCAACCAATCATCTACCGGATCAATGATGCCAAGCTCTTTGTATCCTTGCTCATGGAGAAACGGAATTAACTTACGAACATCTGATGCTTCATGTTGAGAAGACAAGTACGTTGTGTGTTTTGACTGGCTCAATGCACGCTCAAAAGACTTCATGCTTGCCCTATGAAAAGCGATTTTTTGTTTGTGAAATGTGTATTGTCTGAAATACAAAAACGCTTCCACCATAATGAGCTGGTCAAAATCGTCCAAAGCCGGATGCATGCGATCCAACTGGTGGGGAAAAATCAGCAGTGCCTTCATGTGTTGTCTCTTTTCTTAACCGATGGTCGTACATGTTTTGCCAAAATTCGTTGTGCGTCTTTTAACACTGCCGGATGTTTTTTATGCCCATAAATTTTTTGTCGCGCCAATTTTGCGCTAGGCTCTAAATCGACAATAGGATGTGGGTAGTCTTTTCCCAACTCGAAATTGTACAGAGCGGTTTCCAAAGATGATATTTTCCATGGTTCATGAACGAATTGTTGAGGCAGCGATTTCAATTCAGGCACCCATTGTGCTATAAAACGACCTTGAGGATCGTGATCTAAGCTTTGTTTGACCGGATTGTACATACGAATGGTGTTGATGCCTGTTGTTCCTGCCTGCATTTGAAATTGGGGGTAATGAATGCCTGGTTCATAGTCAAGAAACAACTGGGCCAAATGATATACCCCATCCTTCCAGTCTTGTCCGAGATGATGACAGAAGAAAGACACCAACATGGCGCGCATCCTAAAATTAATCCAACCTGTTTTGATCAGGCACCGCATGTTGGCATCTACCATGGGATAACCAGTTTGACCCGTTTTCCAGGCCTCAATTCTAACCATATCCTTCTTGTGCTCTAATAATTCATACCCCCGGTTGATGCAAGTATGCTCATACTCACACTCCATTTCAAATTTCTGAATAAAATGACAGTGCCACTTGAGTCGGGTAAGAATGCCTCTAAAAGCCCGTTTGTTTTGCTCACGATTGGGGTGTTTTACGATGAATTGAACACATTGCCGGATGCTCAGGTTTCCCCAGGCCAAATAGGGAGACAGGCGACCACATGATTGTCGACTTTGTTCCGGTTTGGAGATGAATCTGTGGTAGTCGAATCCCCGACCATTGACAAACGACTTCAAGTACTTCCATGCCATGGTTTCCCCTGGTTTTTGCCAATCATCAGGATAGTTTTGCCAGACTGTCTTAAGGTCATTTGGAATTTGAGTTGCGAAATCTCCCAAAACCAATTCTTTCTTTGAAAACGAGATATCTGGAATCTCAGAATTCATTCTTTGATACCAGGCTTGATCCCAACCGTCTCTGTTTTCTCTGCCACGCACAATGCCGTCTCTTTGAAATTCTAACCATTCTATCTTTGCATTTTCAAAGATGGCTCGCACGGTTTTGTCTCGGTCCCATGTCAGCTCAACACCACTCTCCTGATAGGAGAATACTGTCTGAATCTCCCATTCATCAATAGCGTCTTGAAAAAAACCAGGAGCGTCCTGATACTTGATGAGCAGTTGCCTGTCATTTTCTTGCAGTGTCTTCTTAAGCTCCAACAAACTCCCGAACACAAATTTAGTGTGTCGCTCTGAGTGATCCGGATGCGCCATTAGCCCTGGTTCAAATAGGTATACAAGACAATATGGTAAAGCATTCTTTTCAGCAGCAAACAAAGCTTCATTATCATGAATTCTAAGGTCCCTTTTGAGCCAAACTATGTTAATTTTTTGCTTCACCAGGTCCTCATCTCCTTTTTAACCTTATTCCAAAACTTAAAAAAGGATGGTTGATAAGTGTGGTAATTGAACAACCAATCTCTGGAATCCTCTTGACCTTCGAAATGAGCATTTGCGGGATGTTCTTTAAACACAAATTTCATGTCAGGGAATTCCTCTTTTAATGCTTTAAAGGCACCAACGTATACTTGCAAATCAGGAATATTTTGACCCAATAGGGTGATAAATTCAATGACTTTTTCGGATAAGGGAAATTCGGCTAAATGAGTGGGTTCAATTATCAAGATCTTATTTAAGGTCTCATTTTTGCGCCACTCCGGATCCAAATTATAGATCGTGTAAAGCGCTGTCTTGTCGTAGGCCAAACACAATTCATCAGAATCGGGCAAAATTGATGGTAAAATTGTCTCAGACCTGGCATTTAGTGCCTCCGGAATAGGCATTTTAGGTAGTTCCTCATAAGACACATCCAAAAAACTACCTACTTGATCTGAATTAAAGTACCGGTTAATGTTCTCCTGATTGGCCATGTATCTCTTTTTAGAGTTTACTCCGGCCACCCACTGCCAACTGAGCATATTACTGGCTCCATCTGCATCTAACAGGTGGTAGTGCATCCAACTCGCACCTGTTAGCCAATGAGTTTTACAGACGTTACAAACCAGCATTGCAACATACAATCTCATATGATTGTGCATGTATCCAGTGCTGAGCAGAGATTTAATGCCCAGGTCTATTGCTTTAATTCCTGTATTAGCAGTCGCAACATTCTTCGGCAGTTGATTGTACAAACTATGATCGTTTTCCGGCAATCTCGGGGTCAAAACACTCTGTGTTTGCCAACAAATCTGCCAATAGTCGCGCCAAGCCAATTCCTGGATAAATTTCTCCATATCCTGACAGTTGAAACCTCTTTTCATAAGCAGTTGAACTACCTGTTTTGTACTGAGCACGCCTCTGGAAATATAGGGTGACAGTCTTGAAACATGCCCGTCTTTGTAATTGCGATCATGGGCATATTTCTCTGGGTCGACTTGGTCTACCCTTTGATATATTTTACTCAGTTCTGTTGGAAAATGAGTCACCGCTTAGAAATTTTATTTTGAGAAATAGAATGCTGTCTGCTGCACTTAAATCGATTGATTGCTGCACTCCTTTTCTTCAAGTGTTTACTACTCACCCCGGAGTTCACTCGCTTTCTCCATAGTCTGAAACTAGAGGGCTTCAGTTGATAACGCATCAACTGTATGACGTGTTTCTCTGATAAATCAAACTGAATTTTGATGGCTTCAAATGACGTTCTATCTTCCCAGGCCATTTCTATGATTCTATCGATATCTCGTTTTGATAATTCCAAATTGTCGGAGCGTTCAATTTCAATATGAGAACATAGAGCCCTTATTTTTTGTTCAAAATTGATTGTTTCTCAATCATCACCTTTCTAATCACACTAATCTAGAGTGACCTTAAGCAATAAAAGTGGTATTTTAGTTCTATGAAGTACATTCTTTTTATTGCATCATTTGGTCTGATTTTCTTTTCTAGCGCTAAAGATTTCTACTGGACAAATTCCAATGTGTTTAACTCACCAATTGAAGACGCTTCATTAAATGGCAGATCCAAGGTCTCAGGTATCATTGTTAATTTTACCGACAAACGCACCAGAGTAACTTTGAATCAGCAGCCAATAGCCGTCAATGATTCCGGGTATTTTGAAACCTCCATTGTTCCAAATGGCTTCTACAGCTTTAAAATTGAGTGCCCGGATAAACAAGTGATTTTACTTGATTCTTTGGAATTCTTACCCAATCACATTTATCATGGCGATTTCCAATTGTACTCGAATTTAATCATTGCAGATACCGCCTTGTCTGCACCAATCTATACATATAAGCCGGCTATATATTTTTATCCGGATTCGGTAACAGAAGTTCATGCGCGTTTATATCCCATGGGATCAATTGATTTCAGTTATCCTAAATATCAAAAAGACGGTTGGACTGTTACGGCTCATCCAGATGGTACACTGAAACAAGGAAATAAGTCCTATGATTATATCTTCTGGGATGGTCCCCTGGATATTTCTTTTCCAGAGGAGCAGTTTTCTACAGGGTGGATTGTATCATCCGATAGTCTTGTGGGCTTTTTTGAAACCACATTAAGTGATATGGGCTTGAATGAATCTGAACGCAATGATTTTATCACCTACTGGGTCCCTAAATTGAAAAAGAACAAACGCAATCTAATCCATTTTCTAATGAATAAGGCTTACGATGATATTGCACACCTAAAAGTATATCCTAAACCTCAAAGTAGCCTGCGCATGATGATGCTCTACTTTGATGCCGAAGAATATGAGCTTAATCCAAAACCCCAAGTTTTTCCTGAATTTAAACGAGATGGATTTACCGTAATTGAATGGGGTGGCGCTCAAGCCAACATCATCATAGAACCCACAATTATTCGCATTCCAAGGATTGGGAAGGAAGTAGACAAACCTGTTATCTACCTATATTCGGAAAAAACTCAGCCCTTCGAATTAAGTTTTGATTTTAAAGGGAAGCTCAACTTCACGCATCCAAAATACGATGGTTCATGGAAGGGCATCATGCATCCTAACGGTGATCTTGTAGTGAATAACCAGGTGTACGATTACTTGTTTTGGGAGGGCTCCAAAACAGATTTACATTCGAGCATTGATATGACAATTGGTAGTATTGTTAAACGTGATGAGTTGGAGCCATTTTTAGAGGGAGTATTGACCCAAATGAACTTCAACGATAGGGAAATTCAAGATTTCATGTGCTACTGGGTGCCGAGAATGATGGTAAACGATCAAAATTTCATCCATTTTATCTGCAATGAGACATATGATGAAGTGATCGCTAGAATGAACATCTCTCCTACTCCTGACCAAATGATTAGACTATTCATGGTTTGGGGTGAAATAAACACAAACCAGGAGAAACCATTGGCCAAGCAGACCTTCCAAACCATCAAAAGAACAGGATTTACCCTGGTAGAATGGGGTGGGTCTGAAATAGAGATCAATGATTTATCGACACCTTAAGAGCTCTCAAACTTGGATATGACTAGAGGCGAATGCCTATAATACACACATCATCTACCTGTTCAAAATCACCTTTCCATAACTCAAACTCTTCTTCTAATCTGAGTTGTTGAATATCCATATCAAGGGCATTCATATTGAGGATGAATTGTTTGAGTGGTTTGTATTTATATTTTTTGCCGTTTCCAAATTGACTGGTCGTTTTGCCTCCAAATTGGTCTGCAAAGCCATCGGTAAATAGATATAACATCTCACCTTTTTTGACTGAGAGCGTTTGGGAAGAAAATGGCTCAGGTGTTTCATACAAGCCTACCGGTTGCTTGTTGGGTCTCAGCTCTATCAGTGCCTTGTGTTCACCAACAACCGTCTTATTTTCCTTCAATTTAGCCTGGTTCAAGTCCGTTTTAAGTGTCACCAACCATATTGGATTATTTGCTCCGGCAAAAGAGACATGTCTCGTTCCTGATTCATCATAATCCTTAGACAACGCGCAAAGAGAAATGTCCATGCCATCTTTAACCTCTTTACCGCTTAAAGTGAAAGTTTCTATAACTAAATCCCTTGTTTTATCTAAAATTTTAGCAGGATCTGTCAGTCCAAATTCTTTGACCGATCGATTCAAAGCATTTGAGCAAACAACACTTACCATGGCGCCCGGGACTCCATGTCCGGTACAGTCGGCTACCGCAATCAATACCTGGTCTTTGAGTACCTGCATCCAATAAAAATCTCCACTTACCACATCTTTAGGCCGGTACATCACAAAACCATCTTTTAGATGGTGATTTAAATCATCTCCAGACGGTAAAATGGCTTGTTGAAGGCGCTGAGCATATGCAATGGAGTCTGACACTTCCTTGTGGATGGCTTCCAAATTTTGATGTTGAAGCTCTATTTTCTGCTTTTGAGACTCCACTTCATTTTTTTGAGACGCGATGATGGCATTCTGACGTTGAGTGACTTTAAATCGATTGAAAATAAAAGCCGCTAATAACAACAGAATGGCCAAGCCTCCGTATAATATGAAGTTCTGTTTCTTTTGCTGTTCTGCTTCCAATTTATGGTTCTCTGAAGCCAATATATGACGTTCTTTTTCGGCTTTTTCTGCCATAATTTCTGCCGCATGAATTCGATTTTCTTCAGCCCTTGCTATGCTGTCCTTTGCCGCCTGAATTTGATATTCGTATTGAAACTTTCTGTTAAGCACGGCCCTTGTATTTTCATCATTCTTCACACTGTCACGCATGGCAATATATTGTTCGTGACTGTATAAAGCTCTCATCCAATTCTGTTCTTGTTTATTGATTTTGAATTGGGTGTGGTAAGCCGACATAAGTAAGCTCGGATAGGCGATTCTATGAGCTATGACCAAAGCCTCTTTTGCGTAATATTTTGCCTTTTGAATGTTGTTTTGAGACCAGTATAAATCGGCAAGATTATTTAAGACTATAGCGAGCCCCTCTTCGTTGCTTTCTATGCTCAACAGTTCTATTGCTTCCAGGTAAAATGCCTCTGCCTCTTGCACTTCACCTTTGTCTTCTTTAATGCCCGCAATATTATTCAAAGCATTTGCAGTACCCGACGGATCATTGAGTTGTTTGGTAAGATCCAGGCATCTTTCGTAATACAACAGGGCCTTTTCCGGATCACCCATGTCATCATACAAAGCACCTAAGTTGGTATATGATATGGACTGTGCCTCCAGGTCATTGTTTTCCTGAGCTATTTCCAAACTTTGCTGATTGTACTCAAGCGCAGTGTCAAAATCATCTTGCCCAGCGTAGATGCTTGCTATGTTGTTGAGTGTGGAAGCCATGCCTTCTTTGTGATTGATGGACTTCATCAGCTTCAAACTTTGAAGGTAGAGCGTGAGGGCTTCCAGTATATTACCTTCGCTGTTTTTTAGATAACCAAAATTGTTAATTGAGGCCGCTTTGTTCTTGATGAAATTCTTTTTGACCACCTCATTTTCGTAATCCTTATTCTTCAATTTTTTGGACACAACATCATAGACCCATTGGTTGTATTTTGGCCACACACGGTCATCCCAGCATTCCAACACAATTCCGTAAATGGCATTCATTTTCATTGTATCGTGTTCCGATGAATGGTAGACTTTGAGGCAGCTGTCTAGAACATAGCGGTCGTATTCGTCAATCGATTCAAGCTCAAGGTCATCCACCAGATAGTAATTCTCTTTCTGCGCAGAACTTCCGTTACTTAAAACGAAAAATAGAAGTATTAAACCAGTATGTTTTACAAGCCATTGCATCACTTAAGCCACTTTAACCGCTACAATACAGACATCATCCAATTGTTCAAAGTTTCCCATCCAATCCAGAAATGCCTTTTCAATGATTTTACTTTGATCTGCCATGGCTTTATCAAAATTTGCAAAGAAAAGTTGACGCATACTGCTGACCTTAAACTTTTTACCCTTACCTGCACGGTCGGTACCACCAAACTGATCCTGCACACCATCAGAAAACAGGTAAACAGTATCACCCTGAATCAACTGCACAGTTTGCTTGGTAAAAGGCGCATTTCGATCGTCTTTACCTACTGGTTGTTTGTCGGCTTTTACCTCTAACAGTTCAAGATTTTCCTGATCGTTTAAACGGACTTTGAAACGGTCATTGTTCAATTCAAAAGGGGTTTTATTTTCAGTCTCCCGGATAATCCATAACGGATTATTGGCGCCAGACCAGGTCAATTCGTTTGTCTTTTTATCCCATACTGCCAGTGAAATATCCATTCCGTCTTTTACATCATCTCCAGATTTTGAAAATGTCTCAACTACCAACTCTCTGGTGGACTCCAAAATTTCATTTGGTTCGTGCTTATGCAGCTCCATTAAGGATTTATTGAGGGCATTGGAACATACCACACTGACCATAGCACCAGGCACACCGTGTCCTGTACAATCTGCTGCTGCAAAATACACTTTGCCATTGAGTTCTTCAATCCAATAGAAATCTCCGGCGACAATGTCTTTAGGTTTATACAGGATGAAAGAATCTGGCAGGTGTTTCTTAATGTGCGCCGGACTAGGTAATATAGCCTGTTGAAGTCTTTGAGCGTAATTGATGGAATCTGTAATCTCTTGATTCTTTTCCTCCACCAATTCTTTTTGTCTTTCAGCCAGGTCTCTTTGTTTTTCTACCTCCTCTTTCTGCTCTGAAATGAACTTATTCGCTTGTTGTTTGTCACGATACCCTTTGAATGCCAATCCAGCCAAAACTAAAGCGAGTACCAGCCCTACACCAATGGCAATCAGTTGTTGGTCTTTTCTTTTTTTGGTTTCTTCGTCAGCCGCTATTCTTGATCTTTGTTCTGATAATTGTGCACTCTTGAGGGCTTGGTCTTTGGCAAGCAATTCATTGTTCTTGGTAAGATTATCAATCATCAACTCTTTCTTCTCCGTTTCAAATTTCGCTGACAATGCTTCAATCTCTTTTTTCTGCTCGTCAGTTGCCAAAGAATCTCTTAAATCAACATAGTCCTTGTAATATTGACTTGATTTCGCATACTGACCACTTTCAAAGTAAGCATGGGCCAGGGTGCGCTTTACATATTTTAGTTGATTGATGGCACTGATTTCTTTGGCCAGAGCTTCACTTTCCTCAAGATAAACTATTCCTTGTGCCGGGTTATTGAGTTTTATGAACGCCTTGCCTGCACCGGATAATGCGCTTGACAAACCTGTTTTCCGGTTCATTTTTCTGTAGGTTGACACTGCTTCAAGATAGTGTTTCAATGATTTCTCGTAGTTTCCAGCATCATATTCTAAATTTCCCAGACTAGATGCCACAGAAGCAATTCCTGGCAAAATATTCTTTTCCGTTACAAATACTTTAACTTCTTCAAACAACTCAATCGCCAATTCTGACTCCCCCATTTGAACATAGGTTGAGGCAAGAGAATTCTGTCCTTGAATGACACTCATTTTTTGGTCAATCATCTTAAAGAGCTCAATGGACCTTTTAAAGTTGCTCACTGCAAATTCAAATTTCGCGCTCCTTGCATATGTAGATGCCAAGCCTGTGTATGACCTTGCCAAGGACACCGTGTCTCCCATCTGTTCAGACAGTTTAATGGTCCTCATCCAACTCTCCACGGACTTGTTAATTTTACCCATAATGGAATAGATACCTGCAATGTTGTTGTGACCGGTAATGAGATACGCCGTATCCTGTAGTTCCTCCATCAATTCAACAGAGGATTTGTAGGCCCACAAGGCTGAATCATACAATTCCATTGCCTTATAGGTTGCTCCAATATTATTGAGCACGTTTGTAACGCCTCTGGCATCCCCCAGTTGTTGTCTGTTATTAAGACAACTAAAGTTTACTGTTTGGGCTTCCTCTAATTGCCCCACTTGAAGTAGCATATAGCCCAACCAACCTTCGGTTTCCTCTATTTGTTTGAGATCGTTTAGACCTTCAGCCAATGCAAGCTGCTGTTTGAGAACGTCTACACAAGTTTTAGGGTCCTTTTTGTAGTTGGCAGACACATAAGATTGCGTACAGTTGATCTTGAGTGTATCATGCCCTTGTAAGCTCATGCAAGAGTCAACATAAGCGTTTTGGGAAATTCCCAATAAAGAAGACAACATGATTCCGACACTCAGCAAATACTTCATTGCTTAAATGTATGGAAAATCAATGATAGTGGATTTACCTATAGTCCAAGCAGCACTTCATAAGGATCTTTCGATCCAAAGATGAGCTTTTCAGGTTTCTCAAGCATTTCCTTCACCGCCTTAAGGAAGCTAACACTTTCTTTACCGTCAATGATTCTATGATCGTAAGACAAGGCCACATACATGATAGGTCTGATCTCTACCTTACCATTGATTGCCACCGGACGCTCAACAATGTTGTGCATTCCCAAAATAGCCGATTGAGGTGGATTAATAATAGGGGTAGATAGCATGGAGCCGAATACACCTCCATTGGTAATTGTGAAAGTACCTCCCATCATTTCGTCAGGAGAGATTTTACCATCTCTGGCACGAATGGCCAATCTCTTGATTTCGGATTCAATTTCCGCCAATGACATCTGTTCGGCATTTCTAACCACTGGTACCATCAGACCTTTAGGGCTAGAGACTGCAATCCCTATATCGGCATAGTTATGCATAATCATTTCCTTGCCATCAATCTGAGCGTTAACCGCAGGAAATAAATTCAACGCTTCAGTTACCGCCTTTGTAAAGAAAGACATGAAGCCTAAACCAACGCCATGGAACTCTTTGAATTTGTCTTTGTACATTTTTCTGAGATCCATGATCGGTTTCATGTCCACCTCATTGAATGTCGTTAACATGGCCGTCTCATTTTTCACGGAGACCAAACGCTCTGCCACTTTGCGGCGCAACATGGACATTTTCTTTCTTTCAGTATCTCTGGTTCCGCCCCAACCTGCAGCAGCATTCGTTGAGATTCCGGCAGACATAGCCGCCACGACATCTTGCTTGGTAATTCTGCCATCCTTACCAGTTCCATTAATCTGATTGGCTGAAATATTATTTTCATCCATGATCTTTTTAGCAGCTACTGATGGATGCCCGGCGGCATATGAATCACTTTTAGGTGCTTCTTTTGCAGCGGGCATTGGATTTGGAGCTGGCGCTTCTTCCTTGACCTCTTCTGCAGGTTCTTCTGTTTTGGCTTCAAAACCTTCCGGTTTTTCGGCAGAAGTATCAATCAAGCACACCACCTGACCTACTTCCACAGTGTCACCAACTTCAGCTTTTAAAGTAATGATACCTGCCTCTTCTGCAGGCAATTCAAGGGTTGCCTTATCAGAATCTACTTCTGCAATAGCCTGATCTTTTTCAACGTAATCGCCGTCTTCAACCAACCATTCAGCGATTTCTACTTCCGATATTGATTCGCCCGGTGAGGGCACTTTCATTTCCAACATAATTCCTTAATTCTTATTTTGATACTACTGCA
>JAUILH010000209.1 GCA_030433115.1 Bacteroidia bacterium
AGAATTACGCGCATTTCAACCAATCTATGACCCACCCTAGGGGAGCAAATTTTTATGAGTGGGTGAACTTTGTGCGTTACCGAAAAGGCAATTGGCGTTTCAGCAATCAATTTATTTGGAGCATTTACGGAACCGATTTTGACATAGTGAGTTATGGCGGAGATTTGTATGAGGACTATAGAAACCGAGAAGGGACATATGGTCATAAAATTGGACAGGGGCTCAAAAACGCCCTGGTTTTCAACGACCTCTCTGCGTCATACATCATCAATAGTCACATCAATCTTCAGGCAAAAGTAGGCTACATGATTCGTCACAATTACAACCGCTTATCTCAGCAAAATGCCAATTATATTTATGTTGGTTTGAGCACGCAATTGTGGAGTAGAAATTACGATTATTAATCGTTGATATTATGGGATACTAACTCCAACGTTGTGGTATCATGCTGTCCTCCTGCTATATCATAATCAATATGTACTCGATAGATAAGACCAACATTTTTAGTGTAATACTCGTAAGTCTCATCTTGAGTTAAACCATTGAACAATTTCCTCTCACGAATACCAATCGTGCTGCCATAGAGATTACCTTGAACCTCAACAATGGAATCCTTGAACGTCAATTCTCTATACACATAACCTGTTGGTCCGTAGTCACTATAGGTAACACTGTAGAATCTCCCCAGACTCGCACCGTCAATGTCTTCTGGAAACATCAAGTATGCACGATCCCTGCAAACGCTATTTCCATCCAAAATATGTCCAAATACATATTTTCCCTCATACTTGGGTACAGCATATTGATCAATTACCGTTGGTTCATAATCTGGTCCTGGTGCCCCATATCCAACGTAACAGTCATCCAAATACTCAAAAACATGAAGATTTGGGTCGACTTGTTTAATGACGGTTTGACCTAAATGGTATACATATTCCCAATGAGAACTTGGATATGCAGGGAAGTAAGAATGAGGGGTAGTATTTTGAGGTGCTTTTTGCTTAGAACAACTAATTAGAAGCCCTACACACACAAAAATAAAGAGTATCCTGCTTAACATACATGGACAATATGGGCAAACAGGATTCAAAAAAAATTGACTGTCAGATCTTTGATTAAACGCTGCGTTACTTTGATTTATCCGTAGACAATAAGAGATTCAATTTGTGATGTCGTTCCAATCTTTATAATTATCTTTGCACCCAATTAATTCAAGTTGATTCAAGAAGAAACCTATACAAAATCGGAGAGCTTTAGTTTCGCTGTGAAGCTTAAGGACTATATGACTTTGGTCAAATTCCGATTGAATGTATTGGTTGTGCTCTCAGCATTATCTGGCTACTTACTGGCTCCTGCCGGCACTCACAATAGCACTACTTTATGGATGTTGGTTCTTGGCGGTTTCTTGGTAACCGGTGCATCTAATGGCTTAAATCAGGTAATAGAAAAAGATCTGGATGCGTTGATGGACCGAACAAAAAAGCGACCACTTCCCAGAGGTAGCATGAGTGTGTCGGAGGGCATCATTGTATCCATCTTAATGGGAATTTCCGGTTTGTATTTACTCTACGCCTACGTGAATCCGACCAGTGCATTACTTGGTTTGATAGCTCTTGTATCTTACGTAGCCGTTTACACTCCCATGAAGAGAGTATCTCCCTGGGCAGTTTTTGTTGGGGCCATTCCAGGCGCCATTCCCCCAATGTTGGGTTGGGTGGCTGCAACGGATGATTTTGGCTTTGTGCCAGGCATGCTGTTTTTCATTCAATTCATGTGGCAATTCCCACATTTCTGGGCTGTAGCCTGGGTTGCCAAAGACGATTATGATAAAGCCGGATACAAGCTACTCCCATCAAAAGGAGGAAGAAATAAATTCACAAGTCTTCAAATACTGATTTACACCTTGGTTTTAATCCCGATAAGCCTTTTACCTTGGTTAACCCTTACCAAAGACATGAATCCTGAAACGCAGGTGGGCGTTGGCAATGTAAGTTTCGTTATTGTATCATTGGCCGGACTGTTCTTCTACATCTTTGCACACAAACTGCACACAACAAACTCTATGAAAGATGCCAAGCGCATGATGTTTGCGTCTTTTATTTATTTACCCATCGTACAATTCGTTTACGTATTTGACAAAATCAATCTATGAGTACTACCGATCAAAGTAAAGAAGACGAATTAGCCAACCTGGAAGAAAGAAAATCCAAAAACCTATTGTTAATCGGCTGCATCAGCATTGTAATGGTATTTGCCGGGTTCACAAGTGCCTATTTGGTTGTGAAGAAAGACAATTTCTGGGTAGAGGTAGAACAACCAGTTTGGTTCATGATCAGTACTGTGATCATTCTGATTAGCAGTTTGACTTTCTATTTGGCCTTGAGAGCAGCTAAAAATGACAATCAAAAAGGCATCAAATTATTCATGATTGCTACAGTTTTAGGTGGCATAGGCTTTACATATTCCCAATTTATGGGGTGGTCTGAATTGACCAGCAAGGGTTACAACTTCATCAATAAGATTATAGCTGAGAACCGATATGGAGAGCGTGTAAACTATTTGAAAGATGGTGTGAAATTTGGCTACAGCGAAGATGGTAAATTCTTATTTCAAAACGAACCTGTTTCCGATGAGACCCAAAAGGATTTGGATGCCTATTCAGAGTTTTTGAGCGACATAGATAACATTCAATCTTCTGAGTTTGCCAAACTGCATGAAAAGTATGGTTTCAGTATTTTTGAAGACACCTTAAACGCCTATCGACCTGTGGTTTATAAAAATGGGCAATTCTACAATGAGAGAGATTCTGCGGGTCATACAATTTTGGACAGATTGTCCATCGCCCAAAGACTGGAGGTTAAAAAATGTGCTCAGAACATTGTCAATAAAGTTGGCACTTTCAGAATTAAAGGAGAATATGGCAAAGACTTCAGAATTTTGTATCGAGACGTTCCATTAGAATTCAAGAACGGTGTATTTTATGCCAATGGCAAACGTTTGAGTCAGCAAGAGCTAGGAAACCTGGAGTCGACTAAAAATACGGCAAGTAGTTTCATCTACATTTTATCGGGGATGCACCTCCTCCATTTATTGGGCGGATTGATCTACATGCTGGTAGTTTTAAACGGGTCTCTGAGGGAAAAATACAATCACCATAACCACTTGAAAATCAAGCTCGGATCGCTATATTGGCATTTTCTCGGTGGATTATGGATATATTTATATCTATTTTTGACTTTTATTCATTAAACTTGCAACCAATAAACCCTTAGAAGATGGCAGGACACGCGTCACAAAATATTGACAAAGCAACACTGTGGGGTGGTAAGCTTTCACCATACAGCACCTCCTACGGTAAATTGATGATGTGGTTCTTCTTAGTGTCAGATGCATTGACATTCGGAGGACTCTTAACCGCATTTGGCTTCATAAGACATTCTTACTCAGGTGAATGGCCTGTAGGTGAAAAAGTCTTTCACCACTTCCCTTTCATGGGAGAAACTCACATGCCTTTGATTTACGTGGCGTTTATGACATTTATTCTGATCGTATCATCTGTAACCATGGTATTGGCTGTGGAAGCAGGTCACAGAAACGACAGAAAAGGGGTGACTAAATGGATGATCTACACCGTTATTGGTGGATTTATCTTCTTAGGTTCTCAGGTTTGGGAATGGTCACACTTTATTCACGGCTCTCATTTCGGTAAAGTTCAATTGGAAGATGGCTCATACGCCACAGTAGACCATGGAGAATTTGGAGAAGTCAATAAGTTAGTGCTTCTAGACAATAGAAAACATACGATTACAAGACATTTTAAGGGTGAGTCTCAAGTAGTATTTGGCAATGAAGAATATGCTTTGGAGCACAGTGCTGAGGAGCACCATGATGCAGGGCACGGTCATGGTCACGGAGAAGATCATTCTGTGATGGAAGGCGGTCATGCAAGTCACGTTTATCATGGCGCTTTGAGAGATGGAGATGTTTGGCCTTTGTATATTGAAGATTCTGAAAAGACCAAAGAATATAGGTCTCATGCCAATGGTACTAAGTTAGATTCTATTCGTTACCACTATGATCCTGTTTACTATACACTTCAAACTTATGAGGATGGTAAAGTAACTGAAGGAGTTGACACGATTGGTGTATTGGCCGATGAAGACGGTGTATTGTACGCCATCTATAAAGAAAAGAACTCTGAAATGAAGCTTCTTATTATGGAAGACGGCATCAATTATA
The DNA here is from genome assembly GCA_030433115.1 of Bacteroidia bacterium. Classification (GTDB taxonomy): domain Bacteria; phylum Bacteroidota; class Bacteroidia; order Flavobacteriales_D; family JAUILH01; genus JAUILH01. The sequence goes on from JAUILH010000209.1 coordinate 4,240, forward strand.
AGGCTGGTGACGAAATAGAAGGTGCTGAAGCTTATGCGCTTTATGAGCATGCTATTGGCGTTGGAGAGCCAAGAAGAGTGATTTACGGAGCGCATTTGAAAGACAATGAGTACGGTCCTGTTCAATACGGACAATTCTTCTTCTTCATTACAGGCTTTCACGGCTTCCACGTTTTTAGTGGAGTAATGTTCAACTTTTTGATATACTACAATACGTTTACAGGTGTATATGAAAGAAGAGGCCACTATGAAATGGTAGAGAAAGTAGGACTCTACTGGCACTTTGTAGATTTAGTATGGGTGTTTGTTTTCACCTTCTTCTATCTTGTTTAATTAATTAATACCGATAATATG
>JAUILH010000210.1 GCA_030433115.1 Bacteroidia bacterium
CAGTTGTCTGTATCACCTCCATATTTACCTACAGATGAAGGTGGTGCACCCACTAGACGAATGTCTTTGAAAGTTTCGTTCACAAACAGGTAGTGATCGTTTCCATTGTAAAATGGCTTCACCACTGCTTCATAATGCGTGTCTTTAGTTGCTTCATCAGCAATTTTTTTGTAATTCTTTCTGATTTTTTCTGCTCTCGTCAATTCGTCATCGCTGTCAGTGACACCTTCCAGCGCTCTATCAGTAACGTCTTCAACTCTAACAAGAAAAGTCATGGTCATGCCTGGTACATGAAGTTCTTTGGATTTGTCCATCGCCCAAAAACCATCTGTCAGGTAGTCGTTTTCTTCAGAGCTAAATTGTTGGATGGCGCCATATCCACAGTGATGGTTAGTCAGTAGCAAACCTTCCGAAGAGATTACTTCTGCTGTACAACTCCCGTTGTTCATGGTACAAACAGCATCTTTAAGACTTGAGCCATTGATGTCGTAAATATCCTTAGGCTTCAGTCTCAAGCCCTTAGATTTCATGTCTTTGTAGTTCTTATTAAGCATGGTCAGTAGCCACATGCCTTCGTCTGCCAAAGCAGAGCCACTGATTCCGAATGAAAGTAGTAGTACGAATAATTTATTGCGCATATTTTAATTTTTAGGAACGCTAAAATAATGATTTAAACGTCTTAACAAGTCGCGTTTAGATGAGCGGTTAAAAGTTGACGATAATGTCTGCGTTCACTAAGGTGTATGGCAAATGCTCGGGATCTGCCTCAGATAATTGCAAGGTGCCTTTTACCATCACGATTTGGTCAACTTTTGTCTTGAGTTTTGGCGGATTGTTGAGTTGAAGCTCCATAATAGACTCAACCCCAGCTTTGTTACAAAAGAAACAGTTGCTGTAGGGGTGTTTGGAAAGGACATACATGTTTTCAGTATGGATTGCGGGTAATAGAAAACCTTTTATAATGATATCCTGACCGTCTAAAGATTTGACTTCATCGCTGAATTCGAGTACCTCCATAAGCGCATAAACTTCAAAATCTACCACAATACGCTTTACTTTAGCCAGGTGACTGAAAGTGATTCTATTGTAGGTTTTCCCTTCATGGTCAATTGGATTGTTGAATTTCATGCCATAGAAAACAGAGTCGGGTAAGACTTCCAGTAAATGTGCATTTCCGGTGTCACGGTGCTCAGGCAATAGCAATGAACCATTGTTTTCTTCTTGCTTTGATTCGGGATTGTCCGTTTTGTCTTTAGAAGACTCAGAACAAGACCAAAGCATTAACAGCAGACCAATAAACAGAAATTTATTTGCCATAATAGAGCTCTGCATCATCCAATACATAGATTAGGTCAACCACATCTGTATGATTGAGATGAAAAGTGCCCTTGAAGGTCAGTACATGATCTGTTCTGTAACCAAGGTACCTCCTTTTGGAACTTAAGTTGAGCTGAATCACTGTCCATTGCCCCGCTTTACCACAGAAGTAGCAAGATTTGTAAGGACTTGCTGACAACGCGAATTTGCCATCTTCCATATCTATTGGAACCAGGAATCCACGAATAAAGACTTCTTTACCATCAAATTTCTCCACATTAACGCCGAATGTAGGGTACTCGAATTCCATGCCGTAGTCCGGATTGAAATCTTTAGTGATGACAACATCTTCCAGGTCTTTCCACGTCAATTCCTGCTGTCCGTATGAAGCAAAGGTGCTTCCCAGAAGTGCTATAAATGCAATTAATTTCATCATTGTTTACTCAAAGTTTTAGAGATATTTGTCCACATGATCATAAGTGCGGGTATCAATGCAGATACAAAACCTATACCAAGTGTGATGAGCAAAACCCAAAGCTCAGATTTTAGGAAGATAAACCCAGTAAAGTTGTAATGATATTCGGCTTTTAATTGACCGGCAAGTACCTCCGCAAGCAAGTGCGCAGCAATGAATCCCAGTACAAACCCTAAAATGGATAGGATCATGCCTTCCAGTAAAATGAGCAGGAATATTTTGATTTGCGTGGCGCCCATCACACGCATCAATGCCATTTCGTATTTCCTTTCTCTCAGCGACTTGACCAATGAGATAAGAACGCTAATACCAGAAACCACCATAATGATGTAAGCAACCAGTTTGATGTATTTAATACCTGGTTCCACCAGGCCGTAAAGGTTGTCTACTTGTACTTCAACCATGGCTACGCCCAATCGGTTCTGATAGTCTTCTTTGATGGTTCCTGCCAGTCTAAGACCTCCCGCGCCTCCTCTGAATGTTACCAATAAAGAAGTGATTTCCTTGTCCATATGATTCAGTAGGTAGTGCTTGTCTATCTTAACACCGCGCTTTCGCATCATCTCGCGTCTTACTTGAATTAATGAATCAGTTTTTACCCGTTCGTAGCCAAATACGAAATCGTAAGTAACACCTTCCAAAACTCTGGCTTTTTGGATGAGACCAGGTATGGTCTCGTTGGAATTAGACAAGGTTTCAAGGGTTGAAATGTCCCGTTTCAATTGACTGGGAATACTTACTCCTGCCATTGAAAAACTGTCTCTGATACTAAAACTTGAGTCGGGCATTACGCCTAGTAGTTCCCCATAGTGGTTTCCAGCCAATAGATTGGCATGTTTGATGATAGATTTAAGGTTAGACCGAATTCTCAACATGTCCTGTTTGATTCTGGAAGAGGCAGACATTGGGTTGTCTAATTTGAAAGAATCTACAGCCGTGAATTTTTTTATGTTATCAATTTTTTGGTTGATAATAGACCTGATTGAGTCTTGCTCTTGCGGATTTAAGGGAAGATAGATCAAATCAGGTGCTGGAGGCTGAAATTCCTGTCTTACACCGGCCATTTTGCTTCTATTGTCATCTGAGCCGCCATGTCCGTGGCCTTCGTGTACATGCCATACAGATTCTACACTACATAGAATGAGTTGATCCAGAACAGTGCCTGAAGGTTCCAGGATACCAACAACTGTATATAATTGGTCCTCATGTACGTGCGCATCCTCACCGCCGCCAACAAAACCATGAACACCAACGAACTTGTCGCCAATATCAAGACCCAAGGAGTGAACTTCAGATCCAACCACAACTTCCATGTCTTCATTCCACACACGACCAGTCTCCACATCCACATCATAAAGGGATAAGTAGGAAGTGTCTGTTCCAACAATTCTTCTGCGTTCTACGTCTTCACCATGACCTTTTCCACCGTCTTCTGCCCAATGATCTCCCATGGCAAGTGGAACTACCGATACCGAAGGGTCGGCGATGACAAATGCTGCATCTTTAATTTTGATATTCTGAACAGGAGGAGATATGTGATAAATACTGCTCATGATCAAATCCATTTCGCTTCCCGGTGCGCCAACTACCATGTGAACACGTTTTCTACTGGCGTCAAATTTTTCTTCCAACTGATACCCCACAATGCTGAGCAAAAGAATAATGATGATGCTGATGGCAAACAGAGTGGCTGACAAAAAGGATGACAGTGGATTAGTGATGATATTTTTCCAGGCAACTTTAAATATCATAACTCAATTCGATTACTGACCATCTCTTTCAAGCGATTGTCATGTGTCACAATGATTAAGGTGCTTCCCAGTTCTTTTGAGTTTTCACGCAACAATGAAAGCACTTTGTCCGTGTTTTGATCGTCCAGTGCGGAAGTTGGTTCGTCCGCCAGAATAACCTGTGGTTTATTGGCAAGTGCACGTGCTATCGCTACCCGCTGTCTTTCTCCCACACTTAATTGATAAGGTCTTTGTTTAAGCTTGTCTTCAAGACCAAGCTTGTTTAATAAGTCAATTGCCAGTGCTTTGTTTTTCTTGCTCGCCAGTTTTTGTGACAAAATAAGGTTGTCCAAAACATTCAATGATGCCACAAAATGGGATTGTTGGAAGATCATTCCAATGTGTTTGCCCCTGAATTTATCCATCTGAGCAGCGCTCAGGGTTTTAAGTGATTGCGCGTTTAAAACAACCTCTCCTTGCTGGATAGGCAAAATACCCGCCATCAAATGAAGTAGGGTGGTCTTTCCACAACCAGACGGACCAAGGATTAACCACTCCTCACCAGGGCCAAAAGCCATGTCGGGAAATTCAATAGACGATTCTCCGTTGTAACTGTGTTTTATGTTTCGAATTTCGAACATCTTAACAAAGATAGCCATATCTTGGGTTCTTGGTGCAATTATTGAGGAATGGACCTGAGGTAAACTTGTAAAATGAAAAAAAAACTTAACTTTTTGAACGCAATTACAATTGTGGTGTAGTAGTAAGAAATATGTTCAAGATGAAATACATAAGTCTAATAGTGATTTGTTTCCTTACCAGCGGTTTATTCGCCCAGGAAAATCGGGGCACCAGTTCTGGAAAATTGTTTGAACAGGCGAAGAAAGGGGAGGTTGAGAAAGCAGTATCCGATCAGAAAGCTGTGCCAGCTAATGCAGAAAAGACAAATGAAGATACAGAAGAGGAAAGAGATGGGCTTGATTTAGAGCTGGATGCCAATAAATATCAGGATTTTGAAAATGCACGATTCAAGAGTTATGATTCTGAGGCATTGAAATC
>JAUILH010000052.1 GCA_030433115.1 Bacteroidia bacterium
ACTATTATCTTCATAGTGGATACAACTGGACATTATCACAAAAGACAGACTTGAATACGTCTTTTTTGGTGAAAGAAGTAAAAGGTTCCCCTTTACAATTCGACATCAATGTTCAAGCCATGTTCGACAAAAAATTTGGGATAGGAGCATCCTACAGAAGCAGTCAGGAATTGCTGGCAATGGCAAGTTTCAGATTGATTCCTGAATTGCTATTCTCATATGGTTATGAATTTAATTTCGCTGAGTTAGGGAGCTACAGCTCAGGAACACATGAAATTTTATTAACCTATGCATTTAATCCACCTTCCAAACCAATTATAGCCATACCAAGATTTTAAACACGTGATGAAGACTATTTGTGCCGTTGTATTTGTTTTAATATCATTTGTGAGTATCTCTCAAAGAGCTCATTTAGATAAGGGAGATGAATTCTTCAAATTTCGCTTTTACAAAGAAGCCATTGAAGAGTATAAACTGGCGCTTAAAGAAGATGTAATCGTCAATAAGTTCTACATGACGCAGCAGATTGCAAGGACTTACAAACTGTTGTTTGACTATGAGAATGCAGAATTGTGGTATTCCAAGCTCATCGCTCTGGGAGACGAAAATTCGCCTGAGAACTATCTGCACTACGCTCAGATTTTATGTAACAACGAAAAGTACAAAGACGCTGAATCAGTTTATGCTCAATATTTAGTTAAAGCTGAGAAAACTGATCTATCTGAGCAGTATAAATTATTGACCTCATGGCCAATGGAAAACCCCGATTCATTATGGGACATGTCTTTGTACGAAACCAACATTGAAACCGGGTCTAGAAGCATGGGGCTCCATTTCCAGGACAATCACATGTATTACGGCATGCCAGTAATTCAGAATTTTGAGACGAAAACCGCTTTTTACGACCTTGCCAAAGTAGAACGCCAAGATTCCATCAACTTTGGTGTACCTAGAAAACTTCCCGGCTCAACCAATCGCTCCTTTTATGAAGGCACTCCCTTTGTCTCTCCTGATGGAAAATTCATTTACTACACAGCCAATGGATCGGAAAGAACTAAATATCGTGATAAAAAGAAGCAAAAAAAGGATTTTGATTTATCTAAATCAGGAATCAATCTGCTCAAAATTTTCAGGGCAGAAAACGTCAATGGAAACTGGGAAAATGTCATGGAGTTGAACATCAATAGTGACAATTACAACTCTGCCTTTCCCCATATCACTGCTGATGGTAAGCGCTTATTCTTTGCCTCTGACAGAGAAGGTACATTAGGAGGTTTTGACCTTTACACTTGTACTCGCATCAATGATTCTACATGGTCGGAGCCAATGAACCTGGGGGACCATGTTAATTCAGATCAGGATGAAATGTATCCATTTACCAATGACACAGCTTTTTTCTATTCTAGTCGAGGACTGCCAGGTTATGGTGGAGCGGATGTATTTTGGACTTATCTGGACGGCATTAGAAGCAATGAAGTGCACAACATGGGTATTCCGGTTAACTCACCTAAAGACGACTTTTCATTCATACTTACACCAAACGAAGAGGGCTTATTTGAAGGCTACTTATCGTCAAACCGATCAGGCTCTCATGGCTACGATCACATAGTCTACTTTAAACAGGCTCCTGCCCCAGTATACCCAGATACCATTATAGGAACTGCGCTAAACAAGATCACCCTCAATCCGATTGTTGGAGTAGATATCATGCTTAAAAAATATGAGGACGATGAGTTGCAAGACGACATCAATGATCAAACCAAAGAAGATGGCAACATAACCTTGATTCTGGATAAACACATCCCCTATCAGGTAACTTTCAAGAAAGAAGGCTTCAAACCTGTAGTGATAGAGATTCCTAGTGAAGACAGGGATGATGTATTGGCTAAATTCGGAAAGATTCAACTGGAACCCGTTGCGGTTAAAAACACCGTCATTAAAATACCTAATATTTATTTCGACTTTGACAAAGCTTCCATCCGTGAGGAATCCTACAAAGTCCTTGATAACATAGTGCAATATTTGAATGACAATCCGGACATCAGGGTTGAACTGAGTGCTCATACTGATTCAAGAGGTAGTGATTGGTATAACCTGAAACTCTCTGAAAGACGCGCTCAGTCTACAGTGAAGTTTTTGGTTCAAAAAGGCATCTCTAAATCCAGATTGGTTCCCAAAGGTTATGGGGAAAAGAAAATATTGAACCAATGCAAGAACTACGTTAAATGCACCGATGAAGAACACGAATTCAATCGCCGTGTAGAATTAAAAGTACTTTAGGAAACCTAGTTTGTCCTTAAATCAAAAGCATTCATCCTTAAATACTTGAACCAAACTTACAGTTATTTGTACATTTGGATGAAGTGAAGTGCTTTCATCTAATATTGATTCTGCTGTGTCTTTTGACTCCATCATTTCTGGGAGCAAGTACACCTGAAATAGACAGCCTTATCAATGTTACCAGAAAAATGCCTGAGGACAGCGCTAAGTTGGTAAATCTATACAGAATCTCAGTCAAATTGCGGCGAATTAGTCCCGACAGTTCAAACGACTTTGCCTTCAAGAGTTTAAAGTTGGCTCAAAAAATCTCCCAACCTCAATACGTAGCCAAATCCAATCTGCAAATTGCCATTAACGAGAAAAACATGGGGCACTTGAATACAGCCGAACCTTATTACAAAGAAGCCCTTCGACTCCATCAATCGATCAAAGACAGTTCCGGAATAGGCCTTTGTCTCAACGGACTGGGTATTCTTTTCAAAAAGCGCGGTGATTTCTCAAAATCCATGGATTACTATACACAGGCAGCCAATATTTATGAGCGTCTCGGTGAAGATCGTGCTGCAAGAAATTTGGCCGTTGTATACAACAACCTGGGTAACCTTGTTAAAAACAATGAAGACTATAGACTTTCTTTAATTTACCATAGAAAAGCGCTTGCTTTAAGACAAAAAATGGGATTGGAAGACCAGATAGTACACTCCTTCCAGAATATGGCGAATACTTTCTCTCTGATGGAGAAATCCGATTCAGCATTGATGTACTACAACAAAGCTTTGGAGCTTCAGAGGAAAACTCAGGATAATATTGGACTGGCCAACCTATTAATCTCCCTTGGTGATTTCTACACAAAAATGGAACAAGTTGAACAAGGCCGTGAGCAAATACTGGAATCGCTCGAGATTTTTAAATCCATTCAAGACCGCTCCGGAATCGCTTCTGCATATTCATCTCTGGCAAACAACTACAATGTTGCTGGCAAACCTGAATTGGGAACGGACTATGGTGTTATGGCAATGAAGCTGGCAAGGGAAAGTGGCGACCTGCTTATTCAAAAACAAATTAGTCAAACCTTGACCGAGTCTTATGAATTGATTGGAGACTACGAAAATGCATTCAAATACCAAAAGCAACTCATGATTGTGGAAGACTCCATTTTTAACAAGGAGAAGATCAATGCCATAATGGAGGCTGAATCTAAATTTGAGGTGGCCATTCACAAAGAAAACCTGGAACTGGAAAGTAAAGCCAGAGAAGAAGAAAGGCTGAGAGCTGAAGCAGAAATAAAAGCCAAGGATGAACAGGCCAAAGCTCAAGAGGAGAAAGCCAAAGCTCAAGAGGAACGAGAAAAAGCCAATCAGTGGATTTTGGTAGCTCTATTAGTTGGCTTAATTGCCTCAGCAGTTGCCTTATTCTTCTTTTTTAGATCAAACCTGCAAAAGAAACGAGCCAATCAACAACTCGAAAGACAGCAACAGGAGATTCTCAATAAGAATAGCTCGCTTGAAAAGGCCAACACCCAAATCAAACGCATTTCTGACGAGATTTCTGAAAAAAACAAAGACATTACGGACAGTATCAACTATGCCAAAAAAATTCAGCAAAGCGCATTGCCTGACCCCGAAAAACTAACAAACCTTTTTGAGGAGTCTTTCATCATCTACAAGCCTAAAGACATCATTGGTGGTGACTTTTACTGGTTCCATCAAGTAGGAGATTATGCGATCTTTGCTGTAGCAGATTGTACAGGTCATGGTGTTCCGGGAGCATTGATGAGCATGGTTGGACTCAATCACCTTCATCAAATTGTAACTGACAAAAACATTGCTTCTCCCTCTGAGGCGCTCATGTTACTTGACAAAGGGATTTATGCCGCCCTATCCGTAACTGAGTTTTCAGAAACCAAGGATGGTATGGACATTGCCCTATGTGCCTTCAACAAAAAGACGCGCGTATTACAATTTTCCGGAGCAGCCAGGCCTTTGGTCATGATTAAAGATGGAGAAATCACAAGCATTAAAGGCAATAGACATTCGATTGGCGGTCATTTGGTCCACAACAAATTATTCACTCATGAGACCATAGAACTGAATGAAGGCGATCAGATATACCTCTTTTCTGATGGGTATGCAGATCAGTTTGGAGGTCCAAGAGGCAAAAAGTTCAAAAATAAAGCCCTGAGGCAATTGCTTATTGAAAACAAAGACTTGCCCATGCAGGAGCAATCGAAACTCATTTATGAAGCCTTCGAATCGTGGAGAGGAGACCTGGAACAAGTGGATGACCTGTGCCTTTTAGGAGTTCGCGTTTAGCCATAGAAACTTTGTAGGCACCCAACTCCTGAGGTATCACGGTAAATACTCCCAATTTTTCACTTTTACTGACATCTTTTTTCTATTTTCGGACTAGAAAAATCAGACTATGTACGGAGACATCAAAAACCATTTAGCCAAAGAATTAAACGAAATTGAATCGGCTGGCTTATTTAAGAAAGAGCGAATTATAACTACGCCTCAAGGTGCCAATGTGAAAGTAAGCACAGGTGAGGAAGTGATCATTATGTGTGCTAACAATTATCTGGGGCTGTCTTCTCACCCGGAGGTTATTCAGGCTTCAAAAGAGGCTTTGGACACACATGGTTTCGGGATGTCTTCAGTAAGATTTATTTGCGGCACACAAGACATTCATAAAGAACTAGAGGAAAAAATTGCTCAATTCTATGGCACGGATGATACCATTTTGTATGCAGCTGCCTTTGATGCCAATGGTGGAGTTTTTGAACCGCTTTTCAGTAAAGAGGACGCCATCATTTCTGATGAACTTAACCATGCTTCAATAATTGATGGTGTTCGTTTGTGCAAAGCGGCACGATACAGATACAAGCATAGCGACATGGCTGATCTTGAAGAACAATTGAAAGCATCTCAAGCTCAGCGATTCAGAATCATTGTAACAGATGGCGTATTCTCTATGGATGGCGATATTGCAAAATTGGATCAAATATGTGATCTGGCAGACAAGTATGACGCTTTAGTCATGATTGATGAGTGCCACTCTGCAGGATTTATTGGCGCCACGGGTAGAGGAACCCCTGAATACTGTGATGTGATGGGTCGTGTAGACATTATTACCGGAACACTCGGGAAGGCTTTGGGTGGAGCTATGGGTGGCTATACAACAGGTCGAAAAGAGATCATTGAAATGCTCAGGCAACGATCTCGTCCATACTTATTCTCAAATTCATTAGCCCCATCAATCGTGGGTGCAGCGAACAAAGTTTTCGATATCCTATCTAATTCTACTGATCTGAGAGATAAGCTGGAAGAGAACACAAAATACTTTAAAGAAAAAATCATTGCCGCCGGATTTGACATCAAGCAAGGAGATTCTCCAATCGTTCCGATCATGCTATATGATGCCGCTTTATCTCAAAAATTTGCAGATCGTTTGTTGGATGAAGGCATTTATGCCATTGGCTTCTTCTACCCTGTTGTTGGCAAAGGACAGGCAAGAATCAGGACACAAATCTCAGCTGCACATGAAAAGCATCATCTTGACAAAGCTGTAGATGCTTTTGTGAAAGTGGGAAAAGAGTTAGACGTTATTTAGTTTAAGATACTGTCCTAGAATTTGGTTGCTTAACAAAGTTATTTCGAACTAAGTCAATAAATCTCGGGGCCCTTATTTAGTAGAGATTTCTCCGCACTGGTCGAAATGACTATCAAGCACTAAAACAACCAAATTCTAGGACGGTGCTTAGTTTAAAAACTGATTCACATATTCGGTTGTCGCACCAAGAATATATTGCACACCTATGGCAATGACGATGAAGCCAATTACCCTTGAAAGCGATCTTAAACCAGATGCGCCAATAGCTCTGTTTACCATTCTTGAACTTGCCAGGATAATGTACGTAGCCATTCCAACCAATAAGATGGCTGCACAAATGAGTAGATGCGACTCAGAATCGGGAAAATCCTGATAAGAAGAAATCAGAAATGACATAGATCCCGGCCCCGCAAGCATGGGAATAGACAATGGTGTCACGGAAGGATCTTCTTTAGTGTAAGCATCATCCTTCACCCGCTTATCAATACCCTTGTGCTGCGAAAACTTGCCAGTGAGCAAGGCAAAACCGGATATGGCAATAATAAGACCTCCTGCAATTCTTAAGGCGATTACAGTGATCCCGAAAAAAGACAATACATACTGACCGGCAAAAAATGCGATTAGTAGAATGACCGTCATGAACAAACTCGCCTTCAGTGCCACCGAAGAACTTTCCGCCCTATCCATTCCATCTGTTAAGCCCAAAAAAATGGGCATAGTTCCAAAAGGGTTTACGACCGAAAATAGAGATCCAAAAATCATCAATAAAAACATGTTCTTTTTTTGGCAAAAGACGTCATGTAAGTGAATCAAAAAACTACCCGAACTTTAAGAATCTGTTAACAAGGCAATGTAATATTGTTTCAATTAACAACCCCTAGCATAATACTATGAACTTGAGGTTTTTAGAATGATTCTATATTAGTGCAGATATTTCAATAATTAATACATATGTATTAACTTGTCCGTATGAGGCAAGAACCAAGTTTTTGGGAAATGTACGAATGGTATCTGACAGATTCCTATAACGCCGTTGAACATTGGTGGCAACACTCACTTTTTGTGGTTCTCTTTTTGTCGGTTTGCTTTCTGATCATGGAGTCTTTTTTGCCAAAGAAAAAAGCTTACTATGTGATTACCAGAAAAGGTTTTTTTGTTGATCTGGTTTACATATTTGTCTATGACTTCCTACTGGTATTTCTGGTTGTCTTTGGTCTGGATATGGCCATAACTGAGCTTATCGGGAAAGACTTCATCATTTTTGATCTGATGTCACTCAGTTATTGGATCATATTTCCAGTTATTTTTATCATGAATGATTTCATGAATTGGCTGGGACATCTTCTTTTGCATAAAGTTCCAATCCTCTGGAAATTTCATAAGATTCATCATGCACAAGAAGAATTGGGTTTTGGAAGCACACGCCATTTTCATTTTATGGAGTACCTAATATTCCGACCTTTGATGTACATTCCTTTCCATTTTTTTGGCGTCCCACCCATTGAATATATGGTATTCCAGATTTGGATGTCATTCGCATTCACCTTTCTATCCCATGCCAACATTAAATTGAACTGGGGAGTTTTGGCCTACATTTTCATCACACCCGATACTCATTATTGGCATCATGCCAAAAATACGCCCAATGAAGACAATGTAAACTATGCAAGTATTCTTTGTGTTTGGGATCAAATTTTCGGATATTTCTACTTTCCAAAAGAGGAAAAGGTTGAACCCGAACTAGGTTTAGACAACGATGACACGCCTGATGGCTTCATTGGACAACAAATACATCCGTTTAAAAACCTATTGAAAAAGGGATAGACCACTTATAAAACCATTAAATTACACCTATGAAAAAACTATTGATCGTAAGCCTAACCCTGCTATCTGTATCTATCACAAGTTGTGGAGATGACAAAGAAGACGAAGAAAAGAAAGAGACCACTGCATGCTCTTGCGTTGAAATGTTTGAAAAAGCCGAAAAAGAAATGAAGGATGGCGGCGATTTCAAAGAGATAGAACAAAAATATGCTGAAGACATTAAAGCATGTGACAAACTTCAGGACGAAATGGGAGGAGACAAGTTTAGAGAAGAAATGCTCAACTGCAAGTAAAATTCATACAATACTACAATGATGGCTGCACAAGTATGTGCAGCTTTTTTTATTCTACCTAATTTAGCAGACGAATAAGCTGTTTTATCGAGTTCCCATTTTTATGAAAACCACCATTCTTTTGGTCTTTTTTTCTGTGTTCAGCGCCAGTCTTTTGGCTCAAAACGCCCGTTTAGATAGTCTTAAAAATGAATTGACTATTCACCAGGAGGAAGACACCATCCGCGTAGAATTGTTAAACACAATTACATGGAGCTACTTATACACCGACATAGATAAGGCTCAGGCTGTCAACAAAGAGGCTGAGATACTGGCCAGAAAACTCAACTTCAATTCAGGCAAAGCCAAGGCATTGTATTCCAAAGCACAAATTGAGTTTCGCAAATCGAATTATGATACGGCCATATCTTATGCGCATCAAGCCTACTCCGTTTTTGATAGTTTAGGCAATAAAATGGGAATGTCTTATAGCCTTGGCTGTATTGGCAACGTATACTACGATTTGGGCGACTTCACGAAATCATTGGAGTATTTCGAGAAATCTGCCAGTACGGACAGAGAAAGGGAAGACTTAAATGGTGTGGCGGCCAATCTTAACAATATTGGAAACGTCTATTCTGACAAAGGTGAGTATCAAAAGGCCATTGATATGTACTCAGAAGCCGGAGAAATAAGGCGCGAATTGAAAGACAGCGTGGGTATGGCGATAGCCTACAATAATATTGGAATGATCTATGCCGAGCAAAGTGATTTTCCGCGTGCTATGGCTCAATTCAAACTTGCCCTCAGCATCTGTAATTGTCCCGAAAACAAAAGCAGAACTGCCTCTTTCATAAGCAACATAGCCCTTGTGTACACATCTCAAGATAAATTTGACAAGGCAATAGAATATTTCCGCAAAGCTCTCGAACTTTATCGGCAGCAGGAAGATCATGCTCAAGTAGCCGCCAGTTTAATCCAGATTGGCGGCATCCATGAACAGCAGTCCGATTTCGAAAAGGCGCTTGACTTTTATCGCCAGGCACTTAGCATATCAGAAGGCATAGACAGTAAGAGAGGAATTGCAAGTAGCTTATCTTCAATAGCACAATTACAATTAACTGTCGGACAAGACGAAGAAGCACTGAGCAATTTTCAAAAAGCGATTGATATTCGCAATGAAACGGACCTTGAATCAGTTGGTCAATGTATTTGCTACCTTGGAATCGCCCAAGTCTACACGAATCAAAAAAAGTATGATACAGCCCTCGAGTATCTGCGAAAAAGCACAAACATTTCTAAGAAACAGGATTTGATTGAGCAACAAAGAGATGCGCATGAATTACTAGCCACCATTTATCAAAACACCGGCAATTATCAGGAGGCACTTCTTAATTACCAGCAATACAAATTACTCAACGATAGCATCTTCAATAAACAGAACATAGAAAAGCTAACCCAAATAGAATACGAGTACAAATACAAACAGGAACTGGAATCAGCTAACAACAGAGAGTTAAGACTTACTAAGAAGGTGAAAACAACGAGTAAAAACCTTGAAAGATCACAACGAAATTACCTGTTGGCCATTATTGCCGTTCTGGTGCTCACAATTGTGTCGGGAGCGATTATTTTCTACATGAAACTGAGGCATGTCAAAACCAGAAATCAAAATATTTTGACCGAACAAAAGTTATTGCGCTCGCAGATGACGCCACATTTTATTTTCAACTCACTATCCGTTCTGCAAGGAATGATCTTAAACAATGAAGATAAAAAATCAATTTTGTACCTATCGAAATTTTCAAAACTCCTGAGAATTACCCTGGAAAATTCAAGAGACAAAATGGTACTTCTGAGCAAAGAACTGGAAGCAATTGAAAGCTACCTCCTACTACAAAATCTGGAGGAAAGTCAACCGTTCGATTACAAAATTAAGGTGGACGACAATATTGATCCCTCCAATTTCAACATCCCCCCCATGCTGATTCAGCCGTTTATAGAAAATGCCATTGAACACGCCTTTAAAAACAAGGAAGGCAACAAAAAAATAGATGTGCATTTAAGCCATTATAATCAACAATTAATTTGTACTATTACCGATAATGGTATCGGGATTAAATCTCAGAAAACAGCAGATGCAAAGCAAAAGAAATCTCTGGCGACCATCATTACAAAAGAGCGTCTAAAAATGCTCTCGTTAAATTTTAAGATGACAGGATCAATTATAATTGAAGATCGATCAAAATACCATGAACAGGGCACAATTGTTAATTTAACAATTCCATACACCACATAGTTATTGACCATGAGAACACTGCTGGTAGAGGATAAGGCATATATAAGAAAAGGACTTTTGAATTTGTTGCAATTAATCGAAACAGATGTCAAGGTCGTAGGTGAATGTGAGTCCGTTAAAGAAGCGATTGACTCTGCTAATAAACTCAAACCAGAGCTCGTATTTTTAGACATCAACCTAAACGACGGAACAGCCTTTGATTTCCTTGAGCAAGTCAATCATTCCGATTTTAAAATCATTTTCATTACTGCGTATGAAGAGTATGCCCTGCAGGCCTTGAAAATTGGCGCTGTAGATTACCTTTTAAAACCAGTGGACCTGGAAGAACTTGACATAGCCCTTCAAAAAATCAAACAACTTCCGATTCCCGAACAGAAGCAACAAATAAAAAAAGTACAGCAGGCGTGGCATAAGGAAAATCCCGCGCTAATTCTATCCTTTCAGGATTGCTTTCAGGTCATTAATTTAAGCGAGTTAATGTTTTGTGAATCAGACAAAGGATACACTACATTTTATTGCAACAACGGCAAGAAATACATGGTATCCAAAACCTTGAAAGAATTTGAAGAGCGGCTGGCTGAAGCCAACTTTGTAAGACCCCATCAGTCATTCATGGTCAACTTACAATTCATAGATAAGTACGACAAATCCGGGATTATATTCCTTAAAAACGGCAAAGAAATACCTGTATCCTCGCGAAAGAAAGAGCATTTTCTGAATCAGTTTTTGAGTTAAGCACTTCATTTAAGACTATTTCGAGTCTGGAGCTGTTGCGCGAATACCGGGTCTAATTGAACACTTATTGATTCCTACTTATCGGAAATTGATTCTAACACTCCATTTTCACTCATCCGCCTTATTTTCCCTGTCTGGCTGGGAAGTTGACAAACTCAAGCTCTTCCCAAAAGGTGACCAAAAATGGACTATTAACTTGATATCAATGGAAAAATTAATCAAAATTAAAGACGAGTATAACTCACTTGACACACTGCTTCAATTCTTAGAAAAAGAAACTTCATACACATGCTCCAAGGTTTATGACGTATGGGAAATGCGGACTGATGCCAACGGTCAAATGGAACAGTGTGTACTCATCAAAAAGAGCTCAATGCATGCTGTGAAAGCCTATTTCACCGAAAACGGAGCACTACAAACCAGCCATGTGATTCCTAGCAAAACCATGCACGCCTATTTTGGCAAAAACCAAAAAAAGGCACGCAGAAATATTCTAGAAGTTATTGTTGGAAATGGTTCCAGAGCTCTACTCGCCGGATCGCAAAGAAAATCTTTCGAAGAGATCATGCAATCATTCAACAGCATCAAAGCCTAAAGGTGTGAAGTCATTTAAATTCTAGATTAAAAAGCACGCATACCCCAAACAATCTTCTCTTGGATTTGACTATCTTTCAAAGAATGGTCACCTTTGTGTGACTGTTCTTTTTTATGAAAAAAATACTTATTCTGTTTGTTTGCACCCTGATCCTGAATGCATGCCATGTAGGACGATTCGTGGTATACAATTTTGCAGACCATCGAGACCATAAGAAGTTTCCTAAACGCACGATCAAAGCACCTGAGAACACCTTTTTCTTCGAAAGAACCACTGCACCAATTAAACCCACTGAATTTCCTGAAGAAGCGGGAACTTTCGAGCAACATTTGATCAACAATAAAAGTCTGGGGCTTACCATCATCCGAAACGACAGCATCCTCTATGAATGGTATGATGACCGATTCGATACCAGCTCAATAATGACGACCTTTTCAATGGCCAAATCCTTCGTTTCTTTACTGGTTGGAATTGCCATTGAAGAAGGCAACATTAAATCGGTAGACGAACCCATCACCGCTTACATTCCCGAACTCGAAGATCCGGAATTTCAAAAGATCAAAATCGAACACCTACTGAACATGCAGTCGGGCATCCACTTCAGCGAATCTTACTTTAACCCATTCGGTACCATCGCCAAATTCTATTATGGAAAACACCTACTTTGGTATATCAAAAAGTTGAAAATTGACAAGGCTCCGGGACAAGGATTCGACTACAAAAGTTTGGACACTCAACTATTGGGTTTAATCATTGAAAGGTCTACCGGCAAAAAGTTGGCACATTATTTTGAAGAAAAATTATGGCAACCTCTCGACATGCAATATGATGCCAGCTGGAGCATTGACAGTAGAAGCGGAGATACGGAGAAAGCATTTTGTTGTTTGAACGCCCGCATCCTTGATTTTGCAAAAATTGGAAAACTCATGCTTCAAAAGGGCACATGGAATGGTGAACAAATAGTCCCTAAAGACTGGATTGAACTGTGTTTTAAATCAAAAAGTTACCCCTCATACTCTTACCAATGGTGGATTCTGGACACGGACCAAAATGAAATTATGGCACAAGGTATTTTAGGGCAATATCTTTACATCAACCCCGCTAAAAATATTGTGATTGTGCGAATGGGAAAAAAATGGGGCAAAAGTATCAACTGGTGGAGTTTCTTTAGTGACCTCAGTGCCCCTTTGTAGGTTCATTCTTCAAATTATCAGACATTTATGAACCTTTCCGTATTAATTTTGTTCTTAACTTCATTACCAGATTATGAAAATCCTAATTGTAGAAGATGAACCGGACCTGGCTTCATTCCTTAAGAAAGGACTTGAAGAGAACGGGCATGAAGCCATGATTGCCTATGATGGGGAAATGGGCTTGAAACTGGCGTCCAACGCTGAGTTCGATTGCATTCTATTGGACGTAATCATTCCAAAATTCAACGGTTTAGATGTTTGCGAAAAATTGAGAAAAGACCTGGGGTTTACCAATCCCATTCTTCTACTGACTGCTTTGGGGGCGACAGATGATGTCGTTGAAGGACTGAATCGAGGAGCTGATGATTACTTGGTAAAACCTGTCAAGTTTAGGGAGCTACTTGCACGCTTGAAGGCACACAGCAGAAGAAAATCTTATCAAGAAGACAATGAAACTTATTCGCTGGGAGACCTTAGGCTGGACATGAAGAGCAAAGAGGTTACCAGAAACGAACAAGTCATTAAGCTCACGGCCAAAGAATTTAATCTGCTGGCGTATTTACTGAAAAATAAAGGTCGCGTAGTGTCACGGGTCGACATTCTTGAAAATGTATGGGACATCAACTTTGATATGGGAACCAATGTAACAGATGTGTACGTCAATTATTTGAGGAACAAAGTGGACAAGGGATTTGACTCCAAAATGATCCATACAGTGGTAGGAATGGGCTATGTCATGAAGCTGGAATAAGATCATGAAAATAAGAAAACGGATCACCTACACCTTTACCGGACTTTTTGGTCTGATAGTCTTAATTTTGTGCGTCATCATTTTTCTCATTTCTGCCAACTCCAGAAGTAACTTATTCTTTGATCAACTTGAAAGACGTTTGAAGATTACTGAAAAATTCTTTCTTGAAAGCGATAACCTCAGTCATGAAATTCAGAACAAACTGCGAGACAAATTCTTAAAAACGCTGCCAGAAGAAATTGAATACGCCCATGAAATAAAATCGTTTCAGGAAAACATGCCGGCAGACGCCAGGCGCATTGTACCTCAGAACATTCTTTCAAAGCTCTCTGAATCTGAACCTTACGAATGGACTTCCGACTCCTACCAGGGCATTGCACAAATATTTAACATCAGTGGAGAGAAATACGTTGTTTTGGTGATTGCGCATGATGAATACGGTCATCAGTACCTCAATCAACTCAAAATCATTCTGATTAGCTCCTTCATTTTATGTCTGGTTATCACCTATTTAGTCAGTCATTATTTCTCCGGAAAAGTGCTCAAGCCCATCTCCGAAAAAATTAAAAAAGCGAATAAAATTAGTGCCAACAATCTAGACCTTCGGTTGACCGTATACAACAAGCATGACGAACTGGGAATGCTGGCACTGTCTTTCAACAACTTATTGGATCGACTTCAAAATGCTTTTGAACTCCAGAAAAATTTTGTCCGGTATGCATCTCATGAACTCAAGAACCCTTTGGCAGTAATACTGGGAGAAGCCGAGATTACTTTGATGCAGCAAAGGTCGCAGAATGAGTATATCTCAACGATTCAAAAAATCAAATCGAAAGCTGAACGACTCAACTTACTTGTTGACCAGTTTTTAAAACTTTCTCAACTTGAAAAACTGCCATTGAAAAAAGAGCGTATCACATTAGACGAGCTCTTGATGGATGTCATCTTCAACGTATCTCAAACCCGACCTGACAACATTAACATTGATTTTAACCTCAAGAACAACGGAGATAACAGGCCACTCACCGGTGACGCCGATCTACTTTACAACGCCTTCTTCAACCTGATCGAAAATGCCGTGAAATTTACACCAGATGGCGGTGATATTTTAATCGAACAATCTGCCGCAGAAGGCAGTGATAAAACCCAGGTACTCATCAAGGATCAGGGAATTGGCATTTCTGAAAAAGACCTTGAAAGTATTTTTGAACCACTTTATCGTGGAAACAACGCACACAGCATAGAAGGAACGGGAATTGGCTTAGCCCTGGTTCATAAAATAATTCAACTTCACGGAGGGACTATTGACATTAATAGTGAATTGGGAAAAGGATCAGAATTTACCATCATTTTGTAATTCTAATGTCATTCTAATTTAGCTCTTACCTGCATTTAATAAGTCGAGAATAGATTTGTTGTACAAACACGAACTATGAAGACTTACTCAAAACTTTTACTTGTATTTCTGGGACTAATGGCTGGACAGCTCCATGCCCAGATTAAAGTTTACAACTCCCTTGAAGAAGCTCTGGAACATGCAGACAGTGTTGAATACCTTGAGATTGACCACCTGGAAGATGAGGATCAATTAAAAGTCCTGACACAATTTCCACGGCTCAAATCACTGAAACTTTCCAATTATCACGGTACGGAAGCTCCCGAGTTTTTGTCATCCCTCACCCAATTGAGTGAACTTCAATTTGTCAACGACGATATTGTTTCATTGCCTCAATCGTACAGCAAATTGGTAAACCTTGAAAAAATAGAATTTCTATACGACACGCATCTGGACCTTCAACAAACCATGGAAGTGCTGAATCAGCTGCCCAAGCTTAAGGAACTTAGAATAGAAGGTTTGGCAAACAGCACATCATTAGACAGCATTCACTTTCCGGACAATTTGAAGGTGCTCAGTCTTAGAAATAACCATCTGCGATCGTTCCCCACTGGTATATTAGACATTGAACAGCTGGAGGTGCTTGATATTGGTGACAACTATTTCAATCAATTGCCGAAATCCTTGAGCGCAATGAAGTCGTTAAACACCGTCTTTTTAGACCAACAACCGCTCCTACAATTCAACCAAACCTTGGAAACCCTGAACAAATCTTCTTGCCTGAGGTCGGTCTATCTTGGCGGCAATCATTTGTCTCCTAATAATCTATCCAGCCTATCACAGAAACATAGCTATGAAGCCATTTTCGATGATTCAAGTATACTTCTCAACACACATTATAAACCTCACATAGATTGGTTGGTTCCTTTTCAAACAGACATGGACCATTTGAATGGAGAAACCTCTATAAAAGTCAACATCAACAAACGATAAATTCCGTATTATGACAAATCTCTCAACCCAGGAAAAAGCATTGGCGCTGAATTTACAGCCCTCCATTTATGGTGTGTTTGCTGAAATAGGTGCCGGACAAGAAGTGGTCAATCATTTCTACCAAGCTGGAGCTGCTTCTGGCACCATAGCAAAAAGTATTTCTGCCTACGATATGTGCATCAGCGACTCCATGTACGGCAATACCAGACGGTATGTGTCTAAAGAGCGATTGGAAAGTATGATTCAAACAGAATACGACCAATTAATTGTAGCCCTTTCAAACCAGTCGGCAACCAAGCATTTTTTTGCCTTTGCCAACACCATTCAAACCACCAATTTTAATGGCACAAATAAAGGACAGGGCTGGATGGGAGTGAAATTTCAATTAACACCGAATAATCAAGCTTCTACTTACAAAATCCACGTGATTATGCATACGGATGATGTGATTGAACAACGACACTTAATTGGTGTGTTGGGCGTTAATCTCATCCATGCGGCCTATGAGTTTGATAATGACCATGCGAAATTTATTGAAGCGTTGAAAGAGAATATTAATCCGGAACACCTGGAGATCAATTTCATTGAAACTGAAGGACCGAATTTTGACAAAAGTGCTGACAAAACCTTGTCGCTGCTACTCGTTAAAAAGGGTCTAACCAAAATGATTTTGTTCAATGAAAGTGGTCAGATATTACAGCCCATCAATGCATTTTACAAAAAAGATGTCATCATGGTACGTGGTCGTTTTAAACCACCGACCAATGTGACCTCCGAAATGTTCCTGAAATCTCAGATGCAACTGTTGGAACACGGACTTTGTAAAAAACAGAATATTTACAAAGTCGCAGAAATCACCTTCAATTGCTACCAGGATAATGCTGAACTGGAAGTAGAAGACTTTATGGCAAGAACAGAATTGATCAATCAAATGGGCTACCCTGTTATGGTTACCAATTTCACCTACCATTCAGATTTTTTGCGATTTATGAACGCTTACTTTTCAACCTCAAGCATCAATATTGTTCTGGGGTCCGACAATATCAAGAAAGTATTTGGAGTTGTGCAACACGATCAACAAGAAGACAAAATCATTGATTTATTGGCTCAACTCACGAAAAAAGACAATCGCATATTGGTGTTTCCTGAACTCGACAAACACAGGCAACTCAATCATCCAACTATCCAGAGTTTACCGGAAAAAAATCAACTCTACTATAAACTCATGTTGGAGAAAGCGCTCATCGTACCCGTTTTAAATGTAGACTCACAGGTGCTTCAAATCAGATCTGGAAATATTCTCCAAATGCTGTCTTCTGGCATTCAGGATTGGCAGCAGATGGTGCCATCAAGCATCATTCCATCACTACAATCGGGAAGATTGCGGATGTTATAAAACAGTCTAATAATGGTATAAGGTTTATCTTTAATCATTATGAAAAAAACATCTCAACTACTGCTTGAATACGGACAAATTCTCATCAGTATATTACTCGCCAGTATAGGTCTAAAGGCTTTTTTAATCCCAAATGACTTTTTAGATGGCGGTGTAACGGGAATTGCCATTCTGGCAAATATTGCGTTTGGCTGGAACACATCATAGGTCTTCATCATAGCAAGTGTCCCATTCTTAATAGTCGGTTACTATACAGTGTCGCGAAAAATTCTTCTCAAATCGATTATCTGCATTGTCGGTTTGTCATTGGCACTTGAGCTGGAATCTTTTAATGTAGTGACAAACGACAAAATACTGATCGCTTTTTTTGGAGGTGGTTTCCTGGGTGCGGGAATTGGATTGGCCATTAGAAACGGAACCGTGCTTGATGGAGCCGAATTGCTCGGAGTTTTTCTGAACAACAAATATGGTGTCAGTATCAGCAAAATCTTTCTTTTTTTCAACCTCTTCTTGTTTTTAGTAGCTACCGTCTACATCCCCATAGAGACAGTACTTTTCTCGATTCTCACCTACTTTGTGACCTCCAAAGTCATTGATGTTTTTATCGCCGGATTTGAAGATTTCATTGGCATCACCATTATCTCAGTAAAAAGTCATGAAATTGAAGCAAGTATTCATAGAAACTTGGGTGTTGGCATGACCATTTATGACAACAGCACTGGGTATGGAAAAAAGGGCATTAATTATGAGAACAGAGTCATCCAAACAGTGATCAATAGAATAGACATTAGAAAACTTGAGCAAATAGTTTTGTCTGAAGATGCGGACGCTTTCATTATGGAATATGACGTCAACACAGTAAGAGGTGGAATTTTAAGGCGTTTTTTGAGATTAAACCCTTAAAAAATCAAATTCTAATCTCATCCTAATGTGG
The DNA here is from genome assembly GCA_030433115.1 of Bacteroidia bacterium. Classification (GTDB taxonomy): domain Bacteria; phylum Bacteroidota; class Bacteroidia; order Flavobacteriales_D; family JAUILH01; genus JAUILH01. Next base: position 18,218 of record JAUILH010000052.1, read on the forward strand.
CATTAATTAGACTCTAATAAGCATGGTGCATCTTTGACATATTAAAACTAAACCAAATGAAAAAAACATTTTTTTTAAGCCTATGTGTTGCCATCATCACCTTACCATCATGCATCACAATTCGCCCGGGAGAAGTGGGTGTTAAACAGAAACTGGGAAAACTAGATGAGGTCATTCTAGAAGAGGGCCTACACAGTTACTTCCCTCTCACCACCAGAGTAATTGTGGCCCCCGTTAGAACAGAAAATATTGAAATAGCATTAAACTTACCAAGTCGCGAAGGTCTGAATGTTGGATCAGAGATATCCATACTTTACAGGATAGAAAAGAAGAAAGTACCTGCCTTGATCGAGACCGTGGGCTTAGATTACGAGAACATTATAAGAAGTGTCTTTCGTTCTTCATCCGCAGACGTTTGCGCACAATTTTATGCCAAGGACATGCATTCCGGAAAACGGTCAGAAATAGAGAATGAGATCAAAAAGAAGATGGCTACCAATTTGGAGGATAAGGGCATCATCATTGAAGCTGTGCTCATGAAGTCTATTAAGCTCCCGGATGGCCTGTACAGCTCCATAGAAGATCGATTGGAGGCCGAGCAGGATGCCATGCGCATGCAATTCATCATTCAGCAGGAACAACTGGAAGCCGAAAGAAAAATCATTGAGGCGGAAGGTAATCGAGACGCACAAAAAATTCTGTCTGAAGGTTTGACCGATGAGATTCTTCAACTCAGAAAAATTGAAGCTTTTTTGAAACTGTCACAATCTCAGAACGCTAAAGTCATCATTGGAAGTGGCATGGACACACCGGTGATGATTGGAAACGAAGAGTAAACTAACAATCTTTTCCCCTCCGCACATGCCAATATCAAATTGGCAATATCACAATAGCAAGCAGACCACCCCAAGCGAGGGGTGGTTTTCTTTTTAGTTAAAACCATCTTTCAAAAGGCTTCTCGGAGTTCCCACAAAGGAGGAAGCAAAGAGACTTTTACTCTGGCAGTGAAAGCTAAGAACAATCAATGCAGCATCATTTGTTCACTTATCAAGAGGTAGACTCTTTCCTGCGTCTGAGTTGTGGTTTATAGAATGGTCAAAGTTGCCATTGGGAGGTTTGGTGACCAATACTCAAACAAATGAAAACCTGCAAAAAGACCTGAAATAATAACTAACTGCTTTACACGCAGCAACCGTTCTCAGAGGAGGCACGACGAAAGAGTCTGGTTGCGATATGAAGTTAGGTCACAAAAAAGTGAGTATTGAAACGGTAAATGACCAACTGAAAAACAGTTATCGAGTAAAACAGTATTATTCTACTTAATAATTAATAGAATTAGCACCTAAACCACTAAATTAGACCTTCACATTTCCCATCGACCAATTACCGGTCATTTTTCCACAAAAAAACTGTGGATAAATTGTGCTTCTTAAAAAATAGATGTATGTTTGCACCCCAAATTTTCGGGGTATCGTATTAATAAAACAAGTAAAAAACGTGGATACGCTTAGTTATAAAACAGTTTCAACCAACAAAGCCAATGCTGAGAAAGTATGGTTATTGGTGGACGCAGAAGGACAACCATTAGGAAGAGTGGCTAGTAAAATTGCTTACTTATTAAGAGGAAAGCACAAGCCTAACTTTACACCTCATGCAGATTGTGGTGACAATGTCATTGTAATCAACGCAGAAAAGGTGACTTTGTCCGGAGATAAGTTTGAGCAAAAAACATACATCAGACACACTGGCTACCCAGGTGGACAGAGATCATTGACTGCTCGTGAAGTGCACGAAAAGCACCCGGAAAGATTGATCGAAAATGCTGTAAAAGGTATGTTGCCTAAAAACAAATTAGGAAGCGCTATCTATCGTAATTTAAAAGTATATGTTGGTGCTGAGCACGGTCAGGATGCTCAAACGCCTAAAAAAGTTGATTTAGAATCAATCAAGTAATTGAATAATGGAAGTAATTAATACATTAGGAAGAAGAAAAACTTCAGTAGCTAGAGTTTACATGACCAGTGGAAAAGGTAATTTCACTATCAACGGTCGTGATGGAAAAGAATACTTTCCGGTAGCTATTCACCAATCAATTTTACAACAACCATTCGAGTTAACAGACACTAAAGGTCAGTTTGACGTGAACGTGAATGTATTCGGTGGTGGTATTGCAGGTCAGGTTGAAGCCATTAGATTAGCAGTATCAAGAGCATTGGTTGAAGTTAACGAGGAACATAAGCCTGCTTTAAAGGCTGAAGGTTTGATGACACGTGATCCAAGAATGGTTGAGCGTAAAAAGCCTGGTCAGAAAAAAGCAAGAAAGAAATTCCAATTCTCGAAACGTTAATTCGAAGGGTCCTTTGGGGCTCTTTCAGAATTTGTTTGTGGATTTAGTATCTAAACCGGTTAGACCCATGCTCAGACTTGGCTACTAATTGGTTGTGAGAACCATATATAAGAATGTAAATCTCAAATTAAAAAACATGTCTAAAGTAGATTTTAAAGAATTATTAGATGCCGGAGTACATTTCGGTCACCTTAAAAGAAAGTGGAACCCAGCAATGGCACCTTATATCTTCGATGAGAAGAAAGGAATCCACGTAATTGACCTTAACAAAACCGTTGTTAAGTTGGATGAAGCAGCTTCTGCATTGAAGCAAATCGCTAAATCTGGTAAAAAAGTATTGTTCGTTGCAACAAAAAAGCAAGCAAGAGAAATTCTTGAAGAAAAGTGTAAAGCAGTGAACATGCCTTTCGTAACTGAAAGATGGCCTGGTGGAATGTTAACCAACTTTGCCACTATCAGAAAGGCTATTCGAAAAATGGCGTCTATCGACAAAATGAATGCTGATGGCACCATCAAAACTTTCTCTAAAAGAGAGAGACTTCAAATTTCTCGTCAAAGAGCTAAGCTTGAGAAAAACTTGGGAAGTATTGCAGAATTAACCAGACTTCCAGCTGCTATTTTCATCATTGATGTGAAAAAAGAGCACATTGCTGTTGCTGAAGCTAAGAAATTGAATATCCCAACATTCGCTATGGTGGATACCAACTCTAATCCTAATTTGGTTGATTTCCCAATTCCTGCGAATGATGACGCCACTAAATCAATCGACAAGATCGTGAGCATTGTAACAGATGCCATTAAAGAAGGTCTTGATGAAAGAAGAAGTGCAAAGGACAAAAAAGCTGAAGCTGCTCCTGCACCAAAAAAGGAAGAAGAAATTAAAGAGGCACCTGCCAAAGAAGAAACTGCTGCTGAATAATCAAGCAAATTTTATTAATTTTTAAAGGAGATAATCATGGCTATTACTGCTAAACAAGTAAACGAGCTAAGACAAAAAACCGGAGCAGGCATGATGGACTGCAAAAAAGCTTTAGTTGAAGCTGACGGGGATATGGAACAAGCAATTGACCTTCTTAGAAAGAAAGGTCAGAAAGTTGCCGCAAAGAGAGGTGACAACGAAACTAAAGAAGGATTGGTAATCGCTCATACTACTGAAGACCACAAGAAAGGTGTGTTGGTAGCATTGAATTGCGAAACTGACTTTGTCGCGAAAAATGACGATTTCAGAAATTTCGTTCAGTCTATTGTTGATGTAGCCATTGCAAATGGACCTTCTACAGTTGAAGAATTGAAAGGATTGAAGTACAACGAGAACCTGACTGTTGATGAGAAAATCACTGAGCAGATTGGTGTAATCGGTGAAAAACTAGATTTATCGAGCTACTCATTGATCAATGCAGAAAGTGTTGTGGCTTATAATCACCCTGGAAACCAAATCGCTTCTATCGTTGCCTTAAACAAAGAAAGTGATCCTGAATTAGGAAGACAAGTGGCTATGCAAGTAGCAGCAATGTCCCCTATTGCAGTTGACAAAGATGATGTTGATCAGGATACAGTGAACAGAGAAATTGAAGTAGGTAAAGAATTGGCTATTCAAGAAGGTAAGCCAGCTGAAATGGCTGAGAAAATTGCCTTGGGTAGATTGAACAAATTTTACAAGGAAACTACTTTGTTGAATCAAGCTTTCATTAAAGACAACAAGAAATCTGTTGCTCAGTTCCTGAAAGATTCTGATCCAGAGTTAACAGTGACTCAATTCAAAAGAGTTCAACTCAAATAAGTTATTGAATTTTAAAAAAGAGAGAATTAATTAATTCTCTCTTTTTTTTGTCCTTACATTTAGACCCTCAAACACACCTTATGAAGTACAAAAGAATATTATTAAAACTGAGCGGAGAAGCCCTCATGGGGAATAAGCAATTTGGAATTGACAACGACCGTTTGGAAGAATATACCAAAGAAATCAGAAGCATTTATGATGCCGGTGTTCAAATCGCGATCGTGATCGGTGGAGGTAATATTTTCAGAGGTGTACAAGCCGAACAGGGTGGAATGGAAAGAACGCAGGGCGACTACATGGGCATGTTGGCTACCATGATTAACGCCATGGCCTTGCAGGCAGCACTTGAAAAAGAAGGCATTTATACCAGATTACAATCTGCCATCGAAATGAAGGAAATTGCAGAACCTTTCATTAAAAGACGTGCCGTAAGACATTTGGAAAAAGGACGTGTGGTTATTTTCGGAGCAGGAACAGGAAACCCTTTCTTTACAACAGATACGGCCGCAAGTTTGAGAGCCATTGAGGTGGAAGCGGATGTAATTTTAAAAGGAACTCGTGTGGACGGCATCTACACGGCAGATCCGGAAAAGGATCCTGAAGCCAAGAAATTTGAACGCATCACTTTTAGTGAAGTGTACGAGAAAGGATTGAATGTCATGGATTTAACAGCATTTACACTCTGTAACGAAAACAAATTACCCATCATCGTGTTTGATATGAATAAGCCTGGTAATTTGAATAAAGTGGTATTGGGTGAGCCGGTTGGCACGCTTGTTGAATTCTAGATTAATACTATATTTAACTCAATAATATTTAGATCATGACAGAAGATATACAAATGGCATACGATGAAGCGAAGGAAGGCATGGAAAAAGCCATTTCGCATTTGGAAAGTGAACTGACCAAAATTAGAGCGGGACGGGCCAATCCAAGCATGTTATCCGGTGTGATGGTAGAATATTATGGATCTCCTACCCCACTTCAACAGGTAGCCAATGTGAGTACATTGGATGCCAGAACCATTTCTATTCAGCCCTGGGAAAAAAGCATTCTTGAAGAAATTGAAAGAGCCATTATCAACGCCAATCTGGGCTTGAATCCTCAAAACAATGGTGAATTGATCATGATCAACATCCCGGTTCTGACTGAAGAGAGAAGACGCGATCTGGTTAAAAAAGCAAAAGCCGAAGGAGAAAACGCCAAAGTAAGCATTAGAAACAACCGAAAAGATGCCAATGACTTCATCAAAGGATTGGAAAAAGATGGCTTAAGCGAAGACATGGCCAAAGACGCTGAAAACAGCATTCAGGATCTAACCAATAGCTATACCAGCAAGGTGGATGCTGTGGTGGATGCGAAGGAAGAGGATATTATGAAGGTTTAAGCTTCAACAATCAAACAATATTCAAATGAAATGCGGGCTCATTACAAATGAAGCCCGCATTCAGTTTTAGGGCTGTTGTTCCACCTCCCCTCTCTTCCCTCTCCAGGCTTTGTGCAGTGACTGCATCCAATTGAATGATACCCCTTCATTTTCAATGGATGAAAAGGCAAATGATGATCAATGATAAACTGCTCACGTTCTTCCTTGGTGACATCCAACAAGGGATAGAACTTCAACATGTCGCCCCGTTGTTCAAAAATATTCAGACTTGATCGATGGTCACTTTGCCATTTCATCAAACCGGATACCCATACCGAGTGTCCCTTTTTGACATATTCAAGTGGTTCTACTTTGTTGATATTACAGCAAAAATCCGGATCTTTTTTCCAGGTCTCATCATCCTGAGTGAACTGATGTTTCCAGTCTTCGGCCCTCACATCTTCTACCTGTAAATCATACAACTGGGTGAGGTATTGTTTATAGATCAGTGTTTCCTTGAAATGATATCCAGTGTCAATGAAATAAATCAACTGCAAGGGATTCACATCAGAAAACACTTTTAACAGCAGGGCGGATGTTGCCGCAAAAGATGAGGTCAACATCACTTCTTTTGAGTCAAAATCCTGATACAAACGTTCCACTCGCTCATAGATGCTCAAATCCTTATATGCTTCATTTAAAGCATCAATATTTATCTCTGTTTTCGTTTCCATGATTAATTCTCTTTATACAATTCCGAACTCAAATACCTGTCACCCCTGTCACAAGCAATGAACACTATGACTCCCTTGTCGATTTCCCTGGCAATTCTTAAGGCAATGGCAAAAGCCCCTCCTGTGCTCATACCTCCAAACACACCCTCTGTTTTTGCCAGTATCCTGGCATGCTCTATGGCTGTTTGTCTTGACACACTTTCAAGCGCATCCACTCTTTTGGGCTCATAAATCTCTGGCACTAAATCTTTAGACCATCTTCGAATTCCAGGAATACTGTCTCCCTCTGCCGGTTGAGCGCCAACAATCTGAATGGCATCATTCATGCTTTTCAAAAATCTGGATACCCCCATGATGGTGCCGGTAGTCCCCATAGCAGATACAAAGTGAGTAATCGTGCCTTTTGTGTCTTTCCAAATTTCCGGTCCAGTGCCATTGAAGTGAGCCAAATAATTATTGGGGTTGGCAAACTGATTCAACATCTTATATCCGCCGGAGTCTCTCATCTCCAATGCCAAAAGCCTTGCATATTCAATGGTTCGCTCTGCTGGTGTTAAAACCAACTTAGCACCATAGGCCCTCATACAATCGATTCGCTCCTGGGTGGCGTTGTCTGGCATTACTAAAGTGATCTTTATACCAAACTGAGCAGCAATCATGGCCAAGGCAATGCCTGTGTTCCCGCTGGTCGCTTCCACCAAATGATCATGTTTGTTTAAACTACCATCTTCAAGAGCCGACTTAATCATGTTATGGGCTGCCCGATCCTTTACACTACCTGCCGGATTGTTGCCTTCCAACTTGGCATAAATTGAGACCTCTTTTTTGAGAGAAAAGCCATCCAGACAAACAAGCGGTGTATTTCCAATAGTCGCTAAAACACTCATGATGCGACAGAGCTTAAGTTAACAGACGCCACTCTTTCGTAGGCAGGCTCCTTAAAATAGATTTTAGTATCCGCTGGCACACTGCTGGTCAGCCATACATT
>JAUILH010000053.1 GCA_030433115.1 Bacteroidia bacterium
GGCATCCCTTCTTAATTTTTTGGGTGTTTTAACCGGCTATCTACTAGGATGCCGCTTCTATCCCTTTCAGACACTGCAACTTTATGTGGAGGTGTACTAACACAGCCAACGTTTCTTTTCCAATTCCCACCTTATTGATTAGCATCAATCGGCATAAAACAACAAAAGCACACCTTCGGTGTGCTTTCTTCTGAGCGGGAGACGGGATTCGAACCCGCGACCCCGACCTTGGCAAGGTCGTGCTCTACCAGCTGAGCTACTCTCGCGTTTGGGGTGTCAAAAATAATTAAATTTCTGTTGACACAAAATAAAAATGAAACAAATCAATGCTCGGCAAAAAACTTCACAATATCTAATGAACTTATCATGCCTATAACTTGTCCATCATCCATCACTATGATATGATGAATCTTTTTGGCAGACATCTTTTTGGCTGCTTCCTTAATCCCAGAATTTCTGGGCAACACAATTACCCGATCAGACTTAATCGTCTCCAACAAATCAGTATCATTTGATTTTAATAAATCCGTGGATGTCACAATCCCCTCAATGGTGCCGTCCATCTTCAATATAGGCAATGCATTGATTTGCTTTTTCTCAATTAAGCTTTTGCCATGAGCCACTGTTTTATTGGCCTGAGTTACCACTACAGGCGACATCATAATTTGATCTACTGTCATCTTTTTTTCATAAAAATGGGCAAATCGTTTAAACCCAAATATGACCTCAAACACCCATAAACATGAGAATCGTCAAGATTAGGCTCCCGTTAGTTTCTTGATTTCACTTAGCTTCATTAAAGCTTCAACCGGGGTGAGGTTATTGATGTCTAAACCTTTAATCTCATCTCTAATTTGAGACAAAACGGGATCATCCAATTGAAAGAAGCTCAATTGAACCTTGTCATCTTCGGTCTGCTCCTTAGATGCTTTTTTCTTTTGAGGCAAATCTTTAGCATGACTTGACTCCAATCTTTCCAATACTTCATTGGCTCTTTTCAAAACCTCTTTGGGCATTCCTGCCATCCGCGCCACATGAATTCCAAAGCTGTGTTCGCTACCGCCTTCAACCAACTTTCTCATGAAAACTATTTTGGACCCGATTTCCTTCACGGATACATTGAAATTTTTAATCCTATCGAACCCAAGACTCATATCATTCAGTTCGTGATAATGCGTGGCAAACAAAGTTTTTGCTCGTGTAGGATGCTGGTGGATATACTCCGCAATGCTCCATGCAATTGAAATACCGTCATAAGTACTGGTTCCACGACCTATTTCATCTAATAAAATAAGACTTCTTTCTGAGACATTATTCAAAATACTGGCCGTCTCATTCATCTCCACCATAAAAGTAGATTCACCAGTTGAAATATTGTCTGAAGCACCTACTCTGGTAAAAATCTTGTCTACCACTCCAATTTCAGCAGACTTTGCCGGCACAAAACTTCCAATTTGCGCCATCAACACAATCAAAGCGGTTTGCCTCAAAATGGCAGATTTACCGGACATATTGGGACCGGTAATCATAATGATTTGAGTATCTGTTCGATCGAGGGTAACGTCATTCGGGATGAAAGATTCCCCGGATGGCAGACAATTTTCGATCACTGGATGACGGCCTTCCCGGATCTTCAGATCGAATGACTCATTGACTTCCGGTTTGCTGTAATTATACTTTCTGGCACTGATGGAAAAGGACAATAGTCCATCAATTTGTGCGAGCACCTGAGCACTTTTTTGAATATCTATCACATAAGTTTTGAGGCTTTGCACCAACTCCTCGAACAATTGGGCCTCAATTCTTGAAATGTGCTCTTCTGCTCCAAGAATTTTAGTCTCATAGGTCTTCAACTCTTCAGTAATGTAGCGCTCTGCCTGAGTCAAGGTTTGCTTTCTGTGCCAGTCTTCAGGCACTTTATCTTTATGTGCATTTCTTACTTCCAAATAATAACCAAAGACATTGTTGTAGGCTATTTTCAGACTAGGAATTCCGGTCCTTTCAGATTCACGGGCAGCCATGTCATCCAAATAAGACTTCCCCTTACTCCTGATATCTCGGTAGTCATCCAATTGAGCATTCACCCCTTCTTTAATCACGCCGCCCTTACTCAAAAGCATAGGTGCTTCTTCCTCTACTGCCGCTTCAATTTTGGCAATCACTTCATCACACGCGTCAATATTCGCAATGCGTTTTAAAGCTTTATTTTTAGAGCCAATCATGAGTTGATTGACTGTCTTCCCAGCACTTAAGGACTTTTTCAGGTAAATCAACTCGCGTGGCGTGATTTTCCCTACTGCTGCTCTGGATACGATTCGTTCCAAATCTGAAATTGTCTTCAACTCCTCAACTATCTGGTGCGACAAATCTGCATTGTTCACAAAGGCTTCAACCACCTCATGGCGTTCCTCAATCGATTTCTTATCCTTTAATGGCAGGACCATCCATCTTTTTAGTAAGCGACCTCCCATGGGCGTATGGGTCTGATCTAATATGTCTATTAAAGTAGTGGCATTAGGATTGAGTGAATAAACCAATTCAAGGTTTCTAATGGTAAATTGATCCATCCAAACAAACGAGCCTTCCTCCAATCTAGACATATTACTCACATGAGATAGATCTGTGTAGTTGGAGGCTTCCGTATAGTTTAGAATGGCTCCTGCTGCCACAATTGCCATTGCCAGATTATCAACCCCAAATCCTTTCAGGTTTTTAGTTCCAAATTGCTTGTTCAGTTTCTCGTAGGCAAAATCTTCAGTAAATACCCAATCGTCCTGACGGTAGATATAAAATTGCTCACCCAAAAACTCGGTGAATTCTTTGAACTTCTGTTTCTGGCAGATGACTTCTTTGGGTTGCAAGCTTTGAAATAGTTTGGCAACATAGTCCTTATCACCTTCAGCCACCAAAAATTCGCCTGTTGAGACATCCAAAAACGCCACACCCAGTGTTTTCTTTCCGAAATGAACAGAGGCTAAGAAATTATTGGATTTATTATCGAGCACTTTATCACTGAATGATATGCCCGGCGTCACAACCTCAGTCACCCCACGTTTCACAATCTTCTTGGTGGTCTTAGGATCTTCTAACTGATCACAAATAGCGACACGTTGACCAGCTCTTACCAATTTAGGCAAATAAGTATCCAGAGAATGGTGAGGAAAACCAGCCAATTCAATTTTTGATGCGCCATTATTTCTGGCAGTGAGTATGATGCCCAAAATTTTGGACGCTTTGACCGCATCTTCACCAAAGGTCTCGTAAAAATCACCCACACGGAACAATAACAAAGCATCCGGATGCTTCAGCTTAATCTCATTATATTGTTTCATCAGAGGTGTCTCTGATTTCGCTTTTTTCGCCATTATTTCAAAAATAATTGGATGTCTTTGGATTTTCCTCAATTTTGTAGGTGCGTTATTAATAGTTATGAACAAAAAACTCTCCCTTCAGGACCTCAATCGACTTTCTGTAGACGCCTTCAAGGCTGCAGACAAACACCCTATTATTGTGATTCTGGACAACATCAGAAGTATGCATAATGTAGGGGCATTCTTCAGAACTGCTGACGCCTTTAAATTGGAGAAAATCATTCTGGGAGGCTTTACACCACAACCGCCGCACCGCGACATTCATAAAACAGCCATAGGCGCCACAGATACAGTTAAATGGGAACATGCCAAAGACTTATTACCAGTTATTGAAGGACTTAAAAAGGATGGATACGTTTCGTATGCAATTGAACAAACAGAACAAAGCATGTCTTTAGAACACCTTGACATTAATCCTGAAACGGACAAAATATGCCTGATTTTTGGGAATGAGGTAGGCGGTGTTGACCAAAGACTCATTGATGTATGCGACTACAGCATAGAAATCCCGCAGTTTGGCACAAAACATTCTCTTAATGTAAGTGTTTGTGCCGGGATTTGTATGTGGGAATTCACCAAACCCTACCTCAACGAAAAATAAGCTAGTTGGCTCACATAATTAAGTCCACAGATTTCTACAGGATTTTTTTAGACTTTCGTAAGCAATAAAATCTATTTAAAATAAACTAGCGCTATCTCTTTGTAGATTCACTCGACTTGTCATAATTTTGATACATCAATAAGATTATATGAAAACAACTCTACTCTCAGGACTTTTTACACTCCTTTTTTCTGCGATCACTTTTGCCCAACCCAGTTTTACCGCAAATACCTACAGCGGTTGTGCTCCATTGAACGTTGATTTCACCAACCAAACGCCCTTTCCAGGAAGCAATACTTATCAATGGGATTTTGACGACGGCAACTCAAGTACCCAAATTGATCCCTCACATACCTTTCAATTTGGGGGTGAATACAGAGTTATTATGCATGCATGGAACGGACAAGGCCTGTACATGGGGTATCATGAAGAATATATTAATGTGTACGGTGCATCAAACACTTTTAATGTCAACAAGGACACGGTCTGTATCAATGAAGAGGTAGAGTTTTGGGAAGCTTTTGGACCCAATGCGCCCAACACGTCCTATACCATTGATTTTGGAGACGGCAGTCCGATTGAATCAAATAACTGGGGATCTTTCTACCATGAATATACTTCTCCAGGAAATTATACTGTAGACTACACTTATATCACGTCCTGTGGAACAGGAACTGCTCAAAGAGTAATCAGTGTTGGCGCTAATTTACCTGTAACAGATGCGTTTGTTCAGGCTGGTCAAAACCCCAACAATAGTGATGCTTGTCCCGGAGACCTGGTTGACTTCTACACAAACTGGGACTACAATTGGATCATTGATTTTGGAGATGGAAATGTGTCAAGTAATGGAAATTCTCAACACGCCTACGCCCAACCGGGAACCTATATCGTGACAGCCGTTGTGCAAAATGGTTGCGGAAATACCGGTACTGCAGTGGATACAATCAACATTACGAACAATGTCCCAATCTCTAACAGTGTTTACATGGGCAACGAAAGCCCAGCTTGCCCTAATTCTGAAGTCGATTTCTGGACGGACAATGGTTTTTCTTCCTACCTATGGGATTTCGGTGGTGGTTTAACCTCCACAGATGTGTCTCCAAGTATTCCGTTTCAATCTGTTGGTAACTACAACGTTAGTTTAACCATTACCAATGGCTGCGGTAACGACACCACTTTGTTTGATGTAGTTACTATCAACAATTCGATCTTCATTACTGATGCTGAGTTTGACATGCAGGATTCAGTTTGTTTGGGCGAGCCTATTTACTATGATGTGGATGCAGAAAATGAAGAGAGTTATTTATGGAACTTTGGTGATGGCAACAGCTCTACTGTTGAAAGTGGCTCTCATTTGTATGCAAGTGCAGGAACTTACAATGTAAGTGTTCTCATGGAAAACGGCTGTGGCAACGATACTACGATTACTACGACTGTTTATGTAGGTACGGACGTTGGATTCAACCCGAACACATTTGCAGTGGGTGTTTTCCCGGAAGAAGCTTGTCCCGGAGATACAGTAGTTTTCTTCACCATGCCGGCAGGTGTGGCTACAAATTACACATGGACTTTTGGAGATGGCAATTCGGCCAATGGTGGACAGTTACTAAATTTTGGAGGTGAAATATCTCTTGATTTCACAGAACATGCCTACACAAGTAATGGTACATACGAGATTATTTATGAGGCGACCAACGCCTGTGGATATACAGTTACAGACACCATTCCCTATTCTGTAGGACCAGGTGCGGAGCCTGAGGCCACAGTAGTATATGATGAAGATGTTTACAACTGTTTGGGCGCTCCGGTTACACTCATGTCTGCTGGAGGTTCTTCATTTACATGGGACTTTGGTGATGGTTCGGGAACGCTTGTCACAACAGGAACGCTCGAACCTATCGAACATATCTACGGTGGACCTGGAACCTACACAGTAAGCGTTACCACCACAAATAGTTGTGGGCTAACCGATGAGCAGGATGTAGAAATTTTCATTCCGGATAATTCCATCCAACTAACCACAACTTCTACCCCATCTAATTGTGGAGTGAGCAATGGTTTGGCTGTAGTAAGTATTGCGGGAGGAAATGGTCCGTTTGAAATTCACTGGAGCAATGGAGATATCGGAAATATTGCAGACTCGCTTTCAGCCGGAATCTACCAGGTTACGGTTTATGATGCCAATGGTTGTGTTGCTGAAGCTGTAGCTACTGTTTCTGATGTGGAAGCACCCACCATTGTTTTAAATGCGCTTTTGGACGTGACTTGTCATGGAGACAATAATGGAGCTCTTGACATTAACCTCATTGGATCTTCTGCCCCTTACAACTTTTTATGGAGTAACGGAAGCAGTGCCGAAGACGTGCACAACTTAGCAGCTGGTCCGCATGAGGTGGTCGTTACAGACGCAAATGGCTGTATCTCTACAGAAAGCTTTACCATTACAGAACCAGAACCTGTGAACATTTCATTTACCAACACAGCATCTGATTGTGGGAATGACAACGGAACGTCTACTGTAAATGTCAATGGAAACTCCGGACCATACCTATTTTCATGGCAGGACGGCAGTTCCAATTCTACCAAAACGAACCTTGGCCCCGGTGTGTATCCGGTAAATGTAATTGATGCCAACGGTTGTTTATTTTCGGCAACTACCACAATTAGTGAAACCAATGCGCCATTGATCATTTTAGACTCCTTGACTCAAGACGGCTGTGGTGGTTCTCTGGCTTCTGTCTATATCAACCCTGTTGGAGGTCAGCAGCCATACCAATTCAATTGGTCTGATGGCAGCACGAATGAAGATTTAACCAATGTACAATCCGGCACTTACTTTGTTGAAGTAACTGGAAACAACGGCTGCACAAGTGTGGGCAGTTATGCAGTAACTGAATTTACGCCGAACCCAATTCCAATTTGTTTGGTAACAGTGAATCCATGGTCTGGCAACAACATGCTTGTCTGGGAAAAAGACAATTTAGATCCTGCTGTTGAATCATTCAACATTTACAGAGAAAGTTCTCAAAGTGGGGTTTACTTTAATATTGGCAACTGGCCAGTTGATAGTTTAAGTCAATTTGTGGATAGCAATGCAGATCCTAGCACGAAAGCCTATCGCTATAAGATTTCGGCATTAGATTCTTGTGGAAATGAGTCTTTATTGAGCACTGATCATACGACTTTGCATTTAACAAGTAACCTGGGAATCAGCGGAGAAGTGAATTTGATCTGGTCTCATTACGTTGGATTTTCATACAGCACGTATTATGTTTGGAGATACACAGATATTGATGGTTGGAACATGATTCAACCATTGGCCAACACCTTCAATTCATTCACAGATTTTAACGTACCAGCTGGTTATACTGATCTGAGTTACTATATTGAAGCAACACCTGATGTACCTTGTGTATCGTCAAGAGCCAACCACAACACAACCAGATCTAACAGAACCCAACCAATCAGTGGACCGAGTAATACACCATTGAATTTAGGCTCCATCGATTTGGATGATATTTCTATCTATCCTAACCCAAGTAACGGACAGGTTAATCTGATGATCCCGGATGGCATCCATCTTGAGATGAACATTGTTGATGTGAATGGAAAAGTCGTCTACCAGGATCGTTTGAACGGTGGCATGAATCAAATGAATCTTGATTTCCTGAGCAATGGCATGTATACCATCATTTTGAAAACAGATCATGAGATGGTGAGTAAGCGATTGGTGATTAATGGATAAACAACTTTATGATGGCAGATCAGGTATGAATTACCTGGTCTGCCTTTTTTTATGCCTATTCTTTTCCGGATGTATTGAAAAACAAGCTGATTATAAGCAGGAGGCACTTGAACATCAAGAGGCTCTCATTGATGAGTCTCAATACCCTATTGTAAACTTAAACGAGTTATGTCCCAATGAACTTGCCTTATTAGTGAAGCCAGACAATAATTGGGAAGTGAATCTGGACAGCATTAAGGATTTTCATGATTTCGCATCACTCAGATCTCAGAAAAGAATACACTATTTTTCAACTAAAGAAGGACAAAACCATACCGACTCTATAAACTCTGACCTCTCTTATTTGCAAAGAGGAGACAATATGTACACAGGCGTACAACCGTTTATTCAAATAGAAAACATTGATGTGAGCTTATCACCGGTTCTTATTCCCTCTGGAGCAGGGTTCTTCCCGAGAATTGAAGAGGTTTTCCACATTTTCTATATAGACAAAGCTCAATTCATCAGACATCAATATTCTAAAAAAATCGAAACATTTTTTGCCAACATTGATGATGCCATCGCTTCTAGAAATGATGATTTTCCAAACTTCTCTAATCTCGATGGACCAATTGTATACCTACATTTAAACAAGGAATCATTCAGTAAAATGAAAGATGCCATAAAGTTCATCAGTCTTGCCTATTTAAAAGGGGTCAACAGAATTGTTCTTGATAAGCATCATAAATCCATTTGCGAACTGGATCATCATCAAATCGAAGAGATCAAAAAGAAATACTACCTCAGAATTCGTTTATTACCTGTTCAGAAGCATTAATGTAACCTTCTCTCCTTCTATTCGTTAGCTCAACTATTGAACACCGAACTATGAAACACATCCTTATTCTCACTACAATTCTCGTCCTTGCCTCATGCAGTAAAGAAACACGCCATTACGACTATGATTCACCGGTTTATCAGGATCTCAAGGACGGCTCTCAGTCTCAGAAAGAAGCCAAATACAGTGATTTAAAGAAACGGATCAAAAACAAAAGACATTTGTACTATGAGGAATACCACAGGTCCGGTGACCAGCACAGAAAAGATTTGGTAGCACTCTCCAAAAAGTACATCTATAAAACTATGGCGGACACCATTTTTCCTTTCTGGTACGACACAAAATGGGATTACAATGGGATCACCCAAACGCCAGGGAGGGGCAAAATCGCTTGTGGGTACTTTGTAACGACCTGCTTACGAGACATGGGATTTGAGATTGAACGTGCTCGATTGGCTCAACAAGCATCTTCCAAAATCATAGAGACTATTTGTGGCAAGGGGCGCACACATATTATTGGACACAACGACACCAAGCAGCTAAAAGAATACCTATTGAATCAACCAGATGGCATCTACATCATTGGCCTTGATAATCATGTGGGGTTCATTCACAAAAACGGATCTGAGGTAAATGCCGTTCATTCCAATGGTGTGTCGGGGTCTATGAAAGTAGTGAGCGAGCCCATTGAAAAATGTAAACTCATCAATAAATCAGATGCTTTTTATATCGGAGACTTTATGGGAAACACCCCTGTATTTAATCACTGGGTAAAGAAGCAGAAAATTGCAACGACTGTTTAAATCAATCGTGCCACTTTCTTTTATTCTTCTTGTTCGCTCGTCTTTTTTGTTTCTTTAACCGTTTGCGAACTGCTTTGCACTGGATAGAATAGTATCTCTTGAAAGCATCTTTCTCTGCTTTTTTGGCTTCTTTCTCCTTCTGTTTGGTACGTTTCGCGTTGAGCTTTTCTTGTTGCTTTTGTGCTTTCTTCTCCTTTCGGGTCATGTTTTCACCCCCAGGAGCTTGTGCGACAACATTTTGACTTCCACACACTAAGAACAGTCCTAATACCGTTACTATTTTTAGAAAATTGCCCATTAAGTACTAACTTTACTGTAAATATACCGGAATGCGTCACAAATTACAAACCCTATTTCTATTAGGAATCCTTTTGGTTCTGGTCTCTTCGTGCAGAGACAGGAATAATGGTGTGCCCCTGGTTGCGGTAGATAAAGAGATTAACCTGAGTCTCCCAAGCTATTCCAGTTTAGCGGTTGTGGGCGGCTGGTCATACGTAAGCGGTGGTTCCAAAGGTCTGTTGGTGTATCGAAAAACACAGGAAGATTTTGTGGTATTTGACCGACACAGTCCGTATAACGTGGATGCCGGTTGCATTGTGCATATGGATTCGTCAAGTTACATTGAGGTCATTGACCCTTGCAGCAGCACTAAATACAGCATTTTTGATGGCAACGTCACCAGCGGTGAGGGCTCCCTACCTTTGAAGCAATACAACTGGGAATTTAATGGGACTATTTTGAGGATTTATAATTAAAAAACTAAAGCCAATTTAAGGTTGAGCGCCTCTACTTTCCTGAATTCAGAATAAGTTACAGTGCCATGTTTTAGACCACTTTCTGCATGCACATCTCTGTGATAATCGACTCCTACATAAATATGCTCATCCAAGCGACTTGACACTCCCACAAAAAAACCCCTTTCGTTTGAAATTGAATTCAAATTTGAAATACCACATGAACTTTGAAACACGACCTTTTTCTTGATTTCATATTCAACGATTCCTCCAAACACATAACTGCGATCCATATCTTTTATCCTTCCACTCATATCCAGATTGAAGTCAATACCTCCCTTTATTCCTGACCTAACTTTTGGAGCTACCCTGAACAGTAACTGTCCCTCAGGACTAAACATTACAAGCCTCAAAAAACTTGCGTCTTCATCAATATAATAGGATCCAAGAGTATTTCTCCAATAGTCGGTCTCAAGAGATAGTTTGAGTCCAAACAATCCTTTGAACTGGATTTTTTTGTCTTTTTCTTCTTGTCCATGAACCGAAACCTGGAAAAATAGCACAATCGCTATGATAACAAGTTTCATAGCTCAAAACTTAAATACCTAACCTCAATAGTCATATTGAAATATCGCAAATTACAACTAGAAATCCAATAAAAGACTGCTTATTTGTGCCGGTCCAATGTGAACAGTTACACAGGTAAACTTATCCCTTGATTAGCTGCTTCACGGCACACTTACCCTAAACTGATCCAATTCCGGTCTATCAGTTGCTGATTGACTGATGTTTTTTAGTTGATTACTTAGAATAGAGTTGGCTGAGTCCAAGTTGATTGGTGCATCCATATTGCCACTTTTATCCATCAATTCAACCGGCAAATAAGCTATGTTATTATTTGAATTGGAGACCTGAGGCACTTTCACTTTGACAATTTTCACCGATTCTCGCACTACCTCAACTGGCACTTCTTTTTCAACGAATACGGTATCTATCTGAGTGATGAGTTCCGGAACCTTGATGACTTTGGTGGTCTCTTTTGGCTGAGCCTCTTCCTGTTTAAAACCATTGTAAAACCATAAAAAACCTATCAACAAAAGTGGAATTACCATGGCATATGCAGGAATTCTCCAGATAAAAATGGCCAAAAACCATGGCAGATCTTCCGATTCTTTTCTGGTCATTACAGCCAGTGGTGCCGACTTAGATTCTAAATCAGGAACAATGAGCGCACCTTCTTTTTCGAATAAGTCTTCAGACTCCATCATCAATTCTCTTTGAAGCGTGTAATCTTCTTCAGTCATATACTGAAGTACATAAGCTTTATCCTTAGAGCTCAATGATTCAAAAGGACTTGACATCAATAAATCGTATAATTTCTCTTCTTCCATATCTACTTATTTTGATAGTGTGGTTTGAATATTTTCAATTTGCCAGCCAGCTTCTTGTTGGCATTAAATAGTCTGGATTTCACTGTTCCCAGTGAACAGTCCATCACATCAGCAATTTCCTGGAGTGATAGCTTTTCCTGATGGCGCAGTATAAATACAGTTCTGTGCTCATAACTCAGTTCCAGCAGCTCTTTGCGCAGATGTTTTTTGAAAATTTTGGTATCAATTGGACCAATCAGTCCATCTACCAGATTTTCTCCCGATGACATGTAGTCTTCTTTCAACTCCTGCGAAATAGGTTGTCTGAATTCTTTTCTGGCCAGGTTTGCGGCAACTGTGAACACCCATGGTTTAAACGACCTGGACGTATCGAATTTTTCGGGAGCCTCTACCAGTTTTAAAAACAAATCCTGCAACAAATCCTGTGCGCGGGCTTCATCATGATTGAGCATCCGGTAAAAAAAATGCAACAGGCGTTTACTGTAACGCCTGTGCATCTCGTTGAAAGCTTCAGGTTTACGTTGCTGAATATGCTTCATGAGTTCCTCATCGGAACATGCTTTATATGTTTTAAACCAGGTCAACTATTCCTCTATCACCTCCATAATTACTCTGAATCCAACGTTGGGAGATGACCCCTGATAAGTTTGTCTTGAAGAAATAATGGCCTCCTCTATTGGTGTATTCCAACCTCCTCCTTTTGCAATTCCTTTTTCTTGCACCATCTCTGCCACGTTCCCTATGGTACAATACAAGCCATAGCTATTAGGCAAATATGAACTAACTGGAACAGTGAATACACCGCCATCATGGTTTTCGCAAACCACCATATTATCCTCCTTGCCAAGCTTAGTACCTGTATTGATATTTGCCAGGAAACAGCCTTTTAAGTTCACAATGGTATCACGATCGAAAGCATCAGCTTTGTTGCTCTCAAGACTGGACCATGGATATCTTGATTGTCCTTCATACTTCCCTCCTATTGCAAGGTTTTGCCACTGCTCCTCCGTTGGTAGGTAGAACTTCACCTTTTTGTAGGACTTCTTCTTATCATCCACATTGTTGTAGAAATCTGTTAGCCATGTGCAGTACATTTGGGCGGCCTCATAACTGATGTTACAAACTGGCAATCTGTCATCGTTAGGATGTCCATGTTGAAACAGTTTAGCATCATGAATACCTGAGAGTTCATTAGGAATCAGACTCGTCCAGTTAACCTGATTGGGTGCTGCTTTTTTCAAATCCTCATGTCTGCCCAACTTCATAAGATCGGTCAAAAACAACTGGTATTGTTCGTTGCTTACTTCCGTTTGACCAACATACAATTTGGCATTTACTTTAAGCATTCCTCTAAGTGCATCTTTACTCTTTTGGAGGACTTCTGAGTAACCGGAACTTTTACCTGGTTTCATGATTCTTTCTACTTGCTGAGTTTGGTCAGCAGATTCGGCAATCTTATATATTAAATCCTCGATTTCAGTCATTCTGTCCAACTGTTCAGCTTCCTGATAATGATTGTGCAACGTAATAAAAGCGCCTAAATAAGTTGTGTTCATTCGATTAATGACTGATTCACTGATGTCATATTGAGTGGATAATTTGAGGTAATCCAACATGAATCGTTTTTCATAATTCTTTTTGAGCACCGCAATATTGTCAAAATCATTTTTACACCATTTGTAGGCAAGTCCTACCAAATACATCTGGTCCTCATGCTTTTTGTAATGTTTTGAATCAACCGTAGTAGAAAAATACAATGGTCGACCGCTATGTTTGAAAAGGTGCTCCATAATTGAAGCATATCCGTCCTCTCCGGAGACAAAATCCTTGTTTTTCTTGGTCATCTCAGGAATACCGAGTTCTTTAAATCTTTTATTCCGATAGGTTTCCTCCCAGAGCAATGAGCCATTCAATACCACCACGTTTTTTCGGATTTCTTTGGCTTGTTGCAGGACCCACAATGGATAAGTATCATTGTCTCCATGTGTGATCAAAATGGCATTATCTTCCTCAACAGAATGTAATAAATTGTATGCCCATGCGTACAAATTAGAAGACATGTCATTGCTTTCGAACCATTTTTCACAGAAGGATTTTAGCTGCTGATGATTTCTGTTGAGCTCGTAAAATGTCACAAAATCATCATAGGTCTCAGGCCTGTCCGGGTCAATTTCATAGGCTTTTTTGAGGTGTTCGAACGCTTCTGGTTCGTGATTACTATTCCAGGAATACATATAATGGTATTCAAAAGAATTGGGAATCGCCTTTTCAGCTCTCTCAAGAATCTGCTGTTGGTCCTCTAAAGTTCTGCCACCGCCCATTATCCTCAGCATTCTGCTGGCAGTGTATAAGTTTAGCCAGGCATCTGCATTATTTGGGTTGGTTTTCACCTCTTGCTCCCACAATTTCTCTTGAGTTGCATACCATTCATTTGTTTTGAACTGTTTAACAATGGAGTAAACCTTTTGTTTATTGGGCGCATCTCCATCTCCGGCAAAGGCTATAATGCCTATTATTATTAAATATGTTGTTGCTATAAGTCTCATACTATTTCGTTTTATAATTCTTTGTCCCGGCGCCGAGATACCAGTCATATCCAAAAACAACCAAAAGGTTCATTTATTTTTTTCCTGGGCATAAAAAAACCCTGACAATTGACTTATCAGGGTTTTGCAATATCGTTATTTAGGAACTAATAATCATCACACTCTTCTGCACGTTTGAAAAGGTCTCTTCTCTCATCATCAGATAAGTCTTCTGCCATTTCTTCACATTCTTCTCTGATGTCTTCATATTCCGCTTCAATTTTTTCTATTTCATCATAATCTCCATCAGCATCTCCTATTCTTTCTGCCATCTCTTTGCCCATATTCACGCAATCACACACATCAACATCACCTCTGCCCGACTTACGGTCGCCTCTTTCGATTGTTTCATCAATATTCTCTTCCAACTCATCCCATTCCATCTCATCCATCAATTGATCCGCACAATCAGTATCAATGATGCCTTTGATCAAATCTTTCACAAATTCTTCCTTTTCATCACTGTCCATGTCTTTCATGTCTTCATACATCTCATCCAAAATCGGCTTTGCACACTCCTTGAATTTCTCCCCGGATTTTGCTCTTTCACTTCTTGAAGGTCGCTCATCTTTCATCTGCTCTTTTGCATTATCCAGAGTACCCGACTCTTCCATACAATCACACAAATCTTCAGCATACCCCTCTCCTTTATTAGAACAGCTTGAGGCCACAAGAATCACCGCTCCAAGAAGCCACATTTTATATAGTTTAATCCTCCTCATCGTACTCATATTTTGGTTCTTCTTTCATTTCTTCTTCTTCTCCGCCAAAAAAATCAAGATCTCCATCTCTTTCCATTAAAGACTTGAAGCCATTCATGACCAGGGCCCAAGGAATGTTGTCCATGAGTTGATCTGAACATTCTGTATCGATAGACGCTTTCACAAATTCTTTGACGAACTCCTTTTTTTCATCATCGTCCATGTCTTTGAAGTCATCACGCATCTCCTTAAGAATTGGCAGAGCACACTCCTGCATTTTTTCTTCAGCTTCTCTTTTTTCTCTAGAGTTACTTCCCATACTAAAAACACCCAATCCGACTTGATCGGTATATCCGCTTTCCTCCATGCAGTCGCATAAGTCCTCCGCGTAGCTACTCGCGTCAGATCCGCAAGAACTCAAAAATAAAGTTCCGGACAACAGTAGAAATGACAATTTATATTTCATATGACACATATTGATTGTGACTAATCGCCACACTTTGTTTGTACTTAACGACCAATATACATTATTTGTAGAATTTAAGACACAGATTGACAACTCTTTAAAGCATCTAACCAGGGATCAATTTTATCTACATTAAATTTAATTGACTCACCAGATTTCAAAGTCACCTCCAGAATATTTTTGTTCCTCCCAAAAGTTCCTTTCTTAAATGTAGAAATCTCGCTCAGGGGAATGTGAATCGTAAAACGTCTTTTGAAAGCCTTGATTACAAATACAAATAGGCCTGCCAGAAAATTTGGACTCTTTCTAAAAGCCAGACGCTTTTCTGTCAAAAACAGGTGACCGGTTATCATAGACATACTGCTTGCCAAATGACCGGCATGACAGGTTTTTAAAATACCTTCTTCCTCGATGATCTGTCCTAAATTGTCCAGATTAACCTGAGGCACGTTCTCCAATGAATCCATACGTTTCAAATTGTTGACTGCCAAAATAAAAAAAACGCGTTGACAAATTTGCCAACGCGTTTTAAAATAGTCAATTGATATTTTAATATCTGTAGTGCTCAGGCTTAAATGGACCTTTCACATCTACACCAATATAATCGGCTTGATCTTTTCTTAACTCAGTTAATTCAACACCAATTTTAGCCAAGTGTAAGGCAGCTACCTTCTCATCAAGATGCTTAGGCAACATATACACTTCATTTTTGTAGGCTTCAGAATTATTCCAAAGCTCCAATTGAGCTAGAGTTTGGTTTGTGAAAGAGTTACTCATCACAAAAGATGGGTGACCAGTGGCACAACCTAAGTTCACCAAACGACCTTCTGCCAATACAATGATGTCTTTTCCGTTTACGTTGTATAAATCAACCTGTGGTTTAATTTCAACCTTAGAATCACCATACTTACCGTTTAACCATGCCATATCGATTTCATTGTCGAAATGTCCGATATTACAAACAATGGTCTTGTCTTTCATGGCTTCAAAATGGTGACCTTGAACGATATCTTTGTTTCCTGTAGTTGTTACAACGATATCTACATTATCAACCACTGACTCCAGTTTCTTCACCTCAAAACCGTCCATTGCAGCCTGAAGTGCGCAAATAGGATCAATTTCAGTTACGATTACTCTGGCACCAGAACCTTGCAAAGACGCTGCAGATCCTTTACCTACATCTCCGTATCCACAAACAACAGCTACTTTTCCAGCCATCATGGTATCGGTAGCACGTCTAATGGCATCCACCAAAGACTCTTTACAACCGTATTTGTTATCGAATTTAGATTTGGTCACAGAATCGTTTACGTTGATCGCTGGCATCACCAAAGTTCCATTCTTCATTCTTTCATACAATCTATGAACACCTGTTGTTGTTTCTTCCGACAATCCTTTGATGTCTTTGGTCAACTCCGGGTAACGATCGAATACCATGTTGGTCAAATCACCACCATCGTCTAAGATCATGTTCAATGGCCTACCGCCTTCAAATCCGAACAAAGTTTGCTCGATACACCAATCAAACTCTTCTTCATTCATCCCTTTCCAAGCATAAACTGGAATTCCGGCAGCAGCAATTGCCGCAGCGGCTTGATCTTGCGTAGAGAAGATGTTACATGACGACCAGGTTACCTCAGCACCTAATTCAACCAATGTTTCAATCAAAACAGCCGTTTGAATGGTCATGTGCAAACAACCTGCAATTCTCGCCCCTTTCAAAGGTTTTGAATCACCATACTCTTCTCTCAAAGACATCAAACCTGGCATTTCTGCTTCAGCCAATTTAATTTCCTTTCGACCCCAATCAGCAAGACTAATGTCTTTTACTTTGTAAGCCAATTTTTCTTGTGTGTTACTCATTTTAATTTTTGAATAAAAGTTAGGACCACACACGCGTGTGGAACAGTCCACTTATTTTGGACAGCGCAAATTTAGTCAACTCCTGTCTAAATAACAATTTATAAGTATGTTGTTCGGGGCATTTTTATGATATTTGGATTCAATGGGAGTCATTATTCAACATAAGAGCAAGGAATCTGAGCATTTAGTTTGGCACATTAATGAAGCAGTTGATGTATTGAAAAAAATGGCTAATAGCTTAAATTATGATTTTTCTATTCTGGACACCTTCAAATCTGTGGAGCGACAAGCTCAATGGTTGGCTGTTAGATTATTGTGCAACAAATTAGCTCCTGGAAAATTGATTTCCTACAAAGATTCCGGACAACCCACGTTGGATGGATTCAAAATTAGCATATCACATTCTCACAACCTGGTAGCTATATCAATTAACCAATTGAGAGACACGGGCATTGACATCCAAATGCTGAGTGATAAAATTCTTCGAATTCAGGATAAGTTTTTGTCAAAATCTGAAACCGATTGGGCCAGAAACAATCTTGAAATGGTGACCGCTATTTGGTCTATTAAGGAAGCCATGTATAAACTATATGGCAATGCATCTCCATACTTCAAGCAGGACTATGAAGTCCTTCAAACTGGCACAGGTTACCAATGTAATATGACATACCAGAACACTAAGGTGACTAAAGATATTCAACTCAGAATGTATGACAAATTCGTGATTGCCTTAGTAAATGATTGATATATTTGAGACATGGGGATTTGGAAAAGGATAACGGACAAGCGGCAAACCGGTCAAAAGCAATTGGCCGTTTTAATTGACCCTGATCGTTTCCATCTGTCCGAAAACTTGATTAAAAATCTTCAGAAGATGGATTTGATTCTTCTGGGAAGCAGTGCCCTTATTGAGAATACGGTTGAATCGGTTTGCAAAAAACTAAAATCTGTTGTTGACACTCCGATTGTTTTATTTCCGGGCAGTGAACTTCAAATATGTACTGAGGCGGATGCCATTCTATTTTTATCTCTGATTTCAGGACGTAACCCCGAATACTTAATTGGTAAGCAAGTTTTGAGCGCTCCATTGATTCAACAAAGTCGACTTGAAACCATTCCAACCGGCTACATGTTATTTGACGGCGGGCACATTACTGCTGCCCAATATGTCACTCAATCCATCCCTCTCCCTCACAACAAACCCGATTTGGCCGTAGCCACAGCTTTGGCTGGCACTATGATGGGGATGTCATGTATCTATATGGATGCGGGCTCTGGTGCCAAACAAAGAATTGATTTATCGGTAGTTCAAGCAGTCAAATCTCATGTCAACCCCTTTCTCATGGTAGGAGGTGGCTTTAAAAGTCCGGAGGCCATCCAAAATGCCTGGGATGCTGGTGCTGATATGGTAATTATCGGAACCATTGTAGAAGAAAACCCCGGTTTTTTGGATGAGTTATTCAAATAAGCCCTACCTTTGAAATAGATGAAAGCCCTTGCAAGTATATCACTTGTCTTATTGTTTTTGGCGCCCGTCCTTACCAAAACAGGTGTTTGGATATGGTATGAGACCAATAAAGATGACATTGCAATGGAGTTTTGTGTCAACAAAGACAATCCTGAAATGGCGTGTAATGGTCAATGTCATATGAAAAAGACCATGCAGAAGGTAGATATCAAATTAAATGTACAGCAAAATGGAGAGCAAGAAGCGCCCAAAAAAGACACTTTGGAGGACCGCTCACCATTCGACATTCCACAAGATTTGGAATTAGCCTACACGTCAAAGGCACAACAAAGACTATTAAAAACTGAATTCAAGGCATTGATCTATGCCAATCCTTATCAGGAATTAGAATGTCCGCCCCCGGAAATGAGCGCATAAGCCTCATTATCACATTTTAATTAAAACATAATCATGTACTGTAAGCAATTGATGCTTGCACTTATCATGCTATTTTCCATGCAAAGTTTTGCATGTGATGTGTGTGGAAGTGCGGGTGCGGCGAATCAGTTTGGGATATTATCAGGGTCTAACATGCACTTCATTGGCTTCAGACATCAGTACCGTCTGTTCCAATCAAGTCACCCGATACTATTCCAGGGAGAAACGCCAAAAACATATACAAACCATTTTTCATCTTATGAATTATGGGGGCGTTGGGCTGTGAATCAAAGGATTCAAGTTTATGGCTTCATGCCCTACAACACCTATCGTGATGAGGAATACCGTTTCAGTGGTCTCGGTGATGCCAGTGTGTATGGCAATTATGCCATTATCAACCAATCTGACACTACCGCAAACCACCTGATCAAGCGTAAATTACTCATTGGTGCAGGTGTTAAGGCTCCAACCGGAAGTTCTGACCTAAATAGAACCGAGGGGACTGTTTTGCCTAATATGCAACCTGGCACAGGCACATGGGATTATAACGTTGGACTCCAATACCACCAGAAAATATCGGATTGGGGATTTAGCATTGAGAGCAATTACAAGATGAATGGTGCAGATTATTACAGACATCAATTCGGAAACAGATGGTCGAGTTCAATTACCGCTTTTAGGGCGATCACTTTGAATTATATTGAAAACAGCCTGGTTCCGCAATTGGGGTTGC
The DNA here is from genome assembly GCA_030433115.1 of Bacteroidia bacterium. Taxonomy (GTDB): domain Bacteria; phylum Bacteroidota; class Bacteroidia; order Flavobacteriales_D; family JAUILH01; genus JAUILH01. The sequence continues at coordinate 19,696 of JAUILH010000053.1, forward strand.
AACACGTCCATGCAGCTAAAGATTATAGAAATGTGAGTAAAGGTGAGGTCAATTTATATTCTGGCGGGCATTTCTTACATGCCACGCTAGGTTTAGATTTAATCATCAATAAAATGACTTTTAATGCCAGGTATCATATGCCAATATGGCAAGACTTTGCACTCGGATATGTAGAAAACAGACTCCGAATGACCCTTGGCATGAAAGTTCTAATCAATAAAAAAACATGACAACAATAGCCAAAATAGCTGGCTTACTTATTGCGATATCTTTAACAAGCACAGGATGCCGCAAAAAAGGATGTATTGATCCTGAAGCAGACAACTTTAACTCTGAAGCGAAAGTGGATGATGGCAGCTGCACGTATACCAATACACCTCCTAATTTCTATTTGAGCAGTCCGGCAGAAGGGCAGAGTTTTGGGCTCAACGACACCTTATTTGTACTAGGAACAGTTGAATCTGCTTACCCTCTGCACGGCTATGAAATTAGAATAATGGACAATCAATATAACGATACCATGTTCAGCGTTCATCAACACAATCACCTTAGTGAAATGTCTTTGCAGGCTTCCTGGATCAATAATGTATCCAGCATGAGTGATGTGTTGATCGAAATCAAAGCCTTCATTAACCACGAAGGTGATTTCGTCACAAAGAACCTGAAGGTTGTGTGCTTACCAAATTAAAAACTAAAACCCTTAATATTATGAAATCAATCAAACCAATATTATTAGCAGGACTTGTGCTTGCATTCGGATTCCAATCCTGTAAGAAAAAAGGATGTACAGATCCAAAAGCTACAAACTATAATGAAGAAGCCAAAAAAGACGATGGTTCCTGTGAATATGCGCCAGATCCAACCCAGGGTCAAATAAGGCTCCATATCCACAACATGGTGGGCACTAGCGCCTTTGCTTATAACACAACCTATCAAGATGGGGCGGGGAATGATTATCAGTTCACGTTGGCAAAAATGTACATGTCTAATCCGGTGTTCATGGATATGTCTATGAATGTCTTGCACTCACCATCTGCATATGCTTATATTGACGCTGGTTCAACACATAACGTTGATTTTGGTACAACCACAACCGGACACTACCACATGATGAATTTCAAAGTAGGTATAGATAGTGCCACTAACCATATGGACCCAGCGCAATATGCATCCGGACATCCTTTGGCATTTGCAGTGCCTTCAAACCACTGGAGCTGGAGCAATGGATATAGATTCATTTCTCTTGAAGGTATAGTTGATACAGACGGTGACGGATCTATGGAAACCAATTTTGTATTCCACATTGGATCAGATGCGTTATTGACTACACACAACAACTTGATGATTCATGCGGATGTTGACATGTATACGGATGAAGAAATTCACCTTGAAATTGACTGGGGAAAATTCTTTACCGGCGTTGATCTGTCCACCGACAACTCCACTCACACTATGAATAACATGCCTTTGGCAACCACAGTGGCGGCAAATGCAGCTTCTGTAGTATCCGTTGAATAAACTTGAAAACCAGACTTAAATATTGGACGTACACGATCATTGTTTTGATCTGTACGTCCTTTTTTATTGGATGTGGCAACAAACGGGATGATACCATACAAGAGAATACTGCACCGGTAGAGTCAAAAATAATTTTACCCGAATATTTCAAACCAATTGATTACCCCAAAGACAATCCATTTGACTCAAAAAAAGTCGCATTAGGAGAAAAAATGTTCAATGACACAAGATTGTCCAGAGATAATTCAGTAGCCTGTGCCAGCTGTCATATTAAAGAATATGCCTTTTCAGACACTGTGCAATTTAGTGTGGGAATAGACAGTCAGATTATGGAACGTAATTCACCTCCTCTTTTCAATCTCTTTACCCATAACGCATTCTTTAGAGATGGAGGCTCTCCTACATTAGAGCTTCAGGCCATAGGTCCAATTGAAGCACCCGAAGAAATGGACCTCAATATTGTTGAACTATGCGAAAAACTCAATCAAATTGATGAATACAAGATTGCTGCTCAGAAATTGTACGATTCTGAAGTAACACCTTTTGTAATCGGTAGATCCATTGCAAATTATATGCGCTCCCTTAACAGTCATCATTCAAGATATGACGCCTATCTTCAGGGAAATCAATCTGCATTGTCTGAGACCGAACAAAAAGGTCTAGAGCTATTTGAAGGGAAAGCCAAATGCATCAATTGCCACTATGGCGGTGACCTCAGGTCCAACAATTATTACAATATCGGTCTGTATGAACATTATATAGATTCAGGTCTTGCACGAATTACCTTAAAATCATCTGACGCAGGAAAATTCAAGGTACCCAGTTTGCGGAATATCGCCATTACAGGCCCATACATGCATAACGGCAGCTTAAATTCGCTGGAAGAAGTGATTGAACACTTTAATCTGGGAGGGGAACCCCACCCTCAAAAAACAGAACTCATTCAGCCACTGTATTTGAACAAAAAAGAAAAAAGACAACTTCTTGAGTTCCTCATAGCCTTAACGGATACAAGCTACCAACATCACTAAAAGTTCACTACAAAGTTGAGCCCATTTTAACTTTGGGTTATGAATAATGGGGCTTGTTGCATGTTCAAACAAGGTAATTTAAGTTTGATCATATGATCAAATCAAGACACTTAATTCTCTCTTTTTTGCCTCTTTTCATGGTTGTTTTAACCGCATGCCCAAAATGGGGAAGGAAAGAGTGTGGTGATCCAAACGCTGCCAATTATAATCCGCGTGTCGACATTGAAGACTCGGGAGTTTGTATTTATGAGGGTCCCCAAGTAGTTTTTGACATTCAGGAAACCGATCCATATCATGTGGGCGACACACTGAAAATCAAGTTCAGCACAGATTACCACAAACATATCAGCACGTTAAGAATCGATTTGGTCGATTACTTAACCGGAGACATGTTTTTTGATTCAACAGTCACTATTGGTCAAGAGCACCTGGATTTCGAATCATATCTGGTTAATAAAACAAGACAATATAGGGAGCTGGGCTTCAAAATTACCATGATTGACTTAGACGGTCAGCAATTTAATTATACGCATGGTAAATATCGGTTTTATCCTTAACCTTAAAAGCCACAATTACAGCTTGAAGAAAATCTGATTTTACAGCTCTTGGGCAACAAAGTAATTATGCGTTGTTGTTCATCATCTGAGAGACTAATCACCCGCAAATCCAGTTCCTTCAGTGCTGTCAAACCTGCCATTTCCGAAGGATAAATCCCTAAATTATTCGAACTGGCGTCAATGTATTCGAGTTGCTTCAACTGACCAATACAAGCTGGGAAACTCTCAATATCATTGTTACTCATATCCAAACTTTTGAGTTCTGTCAAACGACAAATTTGTGCGGGTAAAAATTGAAAATCATTTTTGGAAATGACCAACTTTTCGAGATGAGTCAACTTAACGATGGCTTCCGGAAATTCGCTTAATTTATTTTTATTGAGATTCAGTTCTTTCAGATTAGTAAATTGACTAATTGAGGCGGGCAATTCCTTCAACTTTTGTCTGCTAAGATCCAGATATAAAACCGACTCCGGTGACACCAAAGCTTCCTCCATGGATGTGTATACCTTGGCAGTGTCTGGTGTTTGCGCGAACACTTGAACACCCAAAAACAAAGTCATTATCAATAATCCTAATCTCATTTATCTAATAAATTGATCGCATACAGTTTATCTGAATGCAATTGTTGTACCAGTTCATCTTTGGAGTTGAATTTCTGTTCGTCTCGCATTCTGGACACAAATTCAATTTCCACAGAATGGCCGTAAATCTCCTGATTAAAATCGAAGGCATGCACTTCAATTGTGCTTTTGCCATCTTCATTCACAGTTGGCTTCATCCCTATATTCAGCATGGCATCATACCATTGATTACTGTATTTCATTTTCACTGCATAGACACCATTCCCGGGAATGATTTTATGCGCATCATCCAAAACAATATTGGCAGTTGGAAATCCCAGTTGTCTTCCCAACTTTTCACCCTCAGCAACCATCCCGCCTAGGTGAAACCTATAACCCAGGTAATTTGTTACAGTGTTCATGTCTCCTGTTAGAATCGCGTTCCGTATTTTCGTTGATGAGATCTTGACATCATCAATGGTTTGTGCTGGAATTTCGGCCAACTCAAAATCATAAACAGGCGCCAACTCCTCCAATTGCTCATAACTCCCTTCCCGGTTTCTCCCGAATTGATGATCGTACCCAATTACTAAATGCTTAACGCCAACACCATTCACCAATACTTCTCGGACATATTCAACATAGCCCATGCGAGAAAACTCTTTTGTAAACGGACAAATGATCAGGTGCTGCAATCCGGCTTCTTTCAAACGATTGATCTTCTCAACCTGCGTATTGATAAGTCTCAAATTAGAATCATCAGGAAACAAGACCAATCTTGGGTGGGGATGAAAGGTGAGCAAGACCGATTCTCCATTTTTTGCCTTAGCCACTTCATTGAGATGACTGATGATCTTCTGATGTCCCACATGAACCCCATCGAAGGTTCCGGTAGTTAACACAGGGTTATCAACATTTTTAAACGACTCAAGAGAATTGTAAACTTTCACCTAAAACTTATAAAATCCTTATTTTTCAAGGTCTTCAAGAACCTTTACAACGCTATATTTTAGCGACTTCAAAATTATGAAAATAAAATTATCAACTATCTTTTTATAATCCGTCTAAAATTAGGTACTTTTGCCCCCGAATTTACTATAAACTGTTACAAACAAAATTTTAGAAATGTCTAATAATAAAGGTAAAATCACTCAGGTAATCGGACCAGTAGTTGATATCAGCTTTGAAAAAGGCGAAAAGTTGCCAAACATTCTTGATGCCATTGAAGTGGTGAAAGGAGATGGTACAAAAATAGTTATGGAGTGTCAGCAGCACATTGGTGAGGACACTGTAAGAGCCATTGCGATGGAAGCCACAGATGGTTTGACAAGAGGCATGGAGGTAACTGCAATCGGTTCTCCTATCTTGATGCCAATTGGTGAAGAAATTAAAGGAAGACTATTTAACGTAATTGGAGATCCTATTGATGGAATCGATCCGGTTTCTAAAGAAGGTGGTCTGCCAATCCACCGTGAAGCACCTAAATTTGAAGACTTATCTACTTCTACAGAAGTATTGTATACTGGTATTAAAGTAATCGATTTGATTGAGCCTTACGCAAAAGGTGGTAAAATTGGATTGTTTGGTGGTGCCGGTGTAGGTAAAACAGTTTTGATTCAGGAATTGATTAACAACATTGCAAAAGGACACGATGGTTTGTCTGTATTTGCTGGTGTTGGTGAAAGATCGAGAGAAGGAAACGATTTGTTGAGAGAGATGCTTGAGTCTGGTATTGTAAAATACGGAGAAGAGTTCTTGGAAGAGATGGAAAAAGGTGGATGGCCACTTGACAAAATCAACAAAGAAGAGATGAAATCGTCTCAAGCATCATTCGTATTTGGTCAGATGAATGAGCCTCCTGGAGCACGTGCACGTGTTGCCTTGTCTGGTTTGACCCTGGCAGAGTACTTTAGAGATGGTGATGAAGAGTCTGGCGGTAGAGATATCCTTTTCTTCGTAGATAACATCTTTAGATTTACGCAAGCTGGTTCAGAGGTATCTGCCCTTCTTGGACGTATGCCTTCAGCGGTAG
>JAUILH010000211.1 GCA_030433115.1 Bacteroidia bacterium
ACAACGGTACCGTGATCAACCTGCGCCTGGAGCTGGCCTATCTCAATGTGATGCCGGGGCTTGATCTGAAAGTTCCCATCTTCTTCAGGCGCGGTATGGACGGCAATATCCTGGAGAGCGAGATGGTGGAAGACTCATCGGCCGTAAATGTCGAATTCCAGTTTATCTATCTGAATAACTTCACGACGAAAATAGGCTATTCCAACTTTTTTGATGGTGGTGAGAACACCTACATCAATGATCGCGACAACAACAATAATTTAGACAATGATTTTAGATGGAATGCAGACTTAGCCTTAAAGCATAAAATTGATAGGCTCTCATTCAAATACCGCGTAAGATATCAAAACAAAAATGAAATCGGACTGACTTCAGATGAGGGTGATGAATCTAAAAACTATTTACGATTTAAGGTAGGCTTAAAGTACAATATAAAAAACTGGAAGTTTGACCCCAAACTATCTGCCGAAATTTTTAGGGACCTTACGAAGTACACTGGCTCTTTTGATAAGTTCAGATGGACAATTGGAACCGGTTATAACTTCAAGAAATTTGGAGAACTTGATATATACTTCCGAATGGAAAGAGATTTAGGGATCAGTTATCCAAAAACAACAAATATAGTTGGGCTACAATACAGCTTTACTTTCAAAAATAAGAAATAATGGGCAACAGGAACTTACTACTTTTTTGCGTACTTTCTATCACAGTTTGCAGCTGCTACAAAGAAACATTTGTGGAATCCGGAGATGGTTTGGAAGACTGGAGTCTTAGTACCCATTCATCTTATGCAAACCCCGATTATTCAACCGTTTTCCCACAAGACAAAGTCAATCGTTTTGACATTACCATTTCAGCATCTGATTGGAAAAATATGCAGAGTGATTTGGAAGATTTATATGGCAGCAGTGGATCAACTTCTACAGGTCCGGGTGGTGGTGGTCCTGGAGGTGCAGGAGGTGGAGACTCATTTTCAGATGAAACCCCACTTTATATACCATGTTCAATAGAGTTTAATGACTTAGAATGGTATTATGTTGGCATTCGCTATAAAGGAAACTCGAGCCTTAGTGCTTATAGTTCAGGCGTGAACAAACTTCCCTTTCGTATTGAGTTTGATCAATTCTCTAACGATTATCCGCAGATAACAGGTCAAACATTCTACGGATTCCCAGCACTTTCTATGAGCAGCAACTACAATGATCAATCATTCTTAAGAGAAAAGGTGGCATGCGATATGTTTAGGGAGTTTGGAGTACCTGCTCCAGAAACTGCTTTCTATGAAATGTGGCTAGATTATGGTGACGGTCCAGTTTATTTTGGATTGTATACAGCAGTAGAAGTGGCATTTGAAACTACGCTCGAACATCAGTTTGGGACTAATACTGGAAATTGTTACAAACCTGATGGTGACGGAGCAGCATGGGCGACTTCTGGGTTCTCCTTGACAGACTTCGAAAACAAAACTACTGGGGGTACAGGAGAAGACGATATTCAAGAAATGTACGAAATACTTCATGCCGAAACGCGAACGAGCAATCCATCAATGTGGAGATCGAATCTCGAATCGGTTTTTGATGTGGATGGTTTCTTAAAATGGTTGGCAGTAAACACTACAATTCAGAATTGGGACACCTATGGAATTATGACCCACAATTATTACTTGTATCATGACCCATCTGATGATTTAATTAAATGGATTCCATGGGATAATAACGAGGCATTTGATGAAGGTAAACAGGGCGGAGCACTCTCTTTTGAATTCTCTGAAATAAACGCTGACGATTGGCCATTAATTGGCTATATTACTGCAGATACTGTTTATGAAAACAGCTTTAAACAGCATATCAACAACTTCATTTCAGGGATTTTTGACCCAACGGCAGCTCAAAATCGATACGCTTATTGGCAAAGTATAATTGAAACTTCTGTCAACACAGAAACTTCTGATTATAGCTTCTTGACAGGTAGTTCTGACTTCTATGAGGCAATTGCAGAATTAGATGCTCATGTTTCAAACCGGTATACTGCTGCCTATAATTATGCAAATTAAGATTATTTTTTAGTCATTGAATTGACAATTTTTTAATCTGTTTTCTTATGTTTGTGATGTGGATAATAGAATCTATCAAATAGCATTAAGCGCCTTGCCAGGAATTGGCCCGGCTAATTCTAAATTGTTGTTACAAACTATTGGGGATTTAGAAGGTGTATTTAAAGAATCCACTAAAAATTTAGAAAAAATTGAAGGATTCAAACCGGGATTGTTGTCAAATATCAATCGGGATAAAACGTTAATCAGAGCGGAGCAAGAGCTTGAATTCATAGAGCAAAACCAGGTTCAATTGTATTATTTCGAAGATGTTAATTTCCCGAAAATTCTGAATAATTGTGAGGATGCTCCAATAGTGCTATACGCGCTTGGCAAAGTCAATTTTAATCAAAAAAACATCTCAATAGTTGGCACAAGAAAATCAACTTCATATGGCAAAAAAATGTGTGAAGTATTGGTCAAGGACTTAGCCTCAAATGATGTTCAGATTATCAGTGGCTTAGCACACGGAATTGATAAAGTTGCGCATGAAGCAGCCATTAGAAATAACCTTCCAACAATCGGTGTGTTAGGTCATGGACTGGATAGTATGTATCCTGCCGCTCACCGACCTTTGGCAAAAAGGATGTTAGAAAATGGAGGCTTAGTGACAGAATTCATGTCAGGTGTACCTGGTGACCCTGGAAATTTCCCAAAAAGAAATAGAATTGTAGCTGGATTAAGTCTTGCTACTGTGGTGGTCGAAAGCTCAGAATCTGGCGGTTCAATGATCACAGCAAACCTAGCATTTGATTATAATCGCGAAGTTTTTGCTTTCCCAGGAAACGTGGACAGAAATACCTCTTCTGGATGTAACAACCTCATTAAGCGTTCAAAGGCCCATTTAATAACGTCAGCTGAAGATATGATGAAGGTTTTAGACTGGGAGTTGATTGAAAAAGAAGCAGAGTCACATCAAGAATTATTTGATGATTTAACAGAAACTGAACGTGTGGTATTCGATTTATTCCTTGAACATAAAAGCTTGAATGCAGATGATTTGGCCATTTCTACGGGAATGACTTCCGCAGATTTGAGTGTTCATCTGTTTAATTTAGAAATGAAAGGTGCTATCAATTCATTGCCTGGTAAACGCTACGCTTTGGCATAAAAAAAGAGCTAGATTTTTATCCAGCTCTTTTTTCATTTATATGTCATTCTTATTAAAGCCCTAAAAGCACTTCAACAGGATCTTTACCTCCGAAAATCATTTTTTCAGGATTCTCTAACATTTCTTTGACCTTATATAAGAAGCTCACTGACTCTTTTCCGTCAATAATTCTGTGATCGTAAGAAAGTGCTACGTACATGATTGGTCTCACAACAATATCCCCATCAACAACTACAGGTCGCTCAACAATATTGTGCATACCTAAAATTGCAGATTGCGGAGGGTTGATGATTGGTGTTGATAACATAGATCCGAATACACCACCATTAGTAATTGTAAATGTACCTCCAGTCATTTCATCTGGTGTTAACTCGCCATCTCTCGCTCTAATTGCTAATCTCTTAATTTCTCTTTCGATATCTGCCAAACTCATTTGTTCAGCGTTTCTTACTACCGGAACCATTAATCCTTTAGGAGAAGATACGGCAATTGCGATATCTGCATAATCATGCATAATCATTTCTTTACCGTCAATCATTGCGTTAACAGCAGGAAACATGTTCAACGCCTCGGTTACTGCCTTTGTGAAAAACGACATAAAACCTAAGCCAACATCATGCTGTTCACCAAATGTCTTCTTATATTTTGAACGAATATCCATGATGGGTTTCATATCAACCTCATTAAAAGTGGTTAACATGGCCGTTTCATTTTTCACAGCTACTAATCGCTCAGCAACTTTTCGTCTCAACATAGACATCTTCTTAGGAGAGGTTTCTCTAGTTCCACCCCAACCTGCAGCAGATGCAGTAGAAAAACCACCTGCCATTGCAGCAACAACATCTTGTTTTGTGATTCTTCCGTCTTTTCCGGTTCCGTTTATTTGATTAGATCCTACACCATTTTCTGCCATCAATTTTGCAGCAGCCGGAGAAGGATGCCCAGTAGCGTGTGATTCCTTTTTAGGAGCCTCCGTTTTAACTGGATTCGGATTTGGCTTTGCCTCCGTCTTTGCTGGCGCAGCTTCTTCAACAACCTCAGCAGGTGCGGCTTCTGCAGGTCGTGGTGCAGGCGAGTGAACTCGCCGTAGACGCGGGACTTGGTCCCCTTCTCGATCGCCAGGATCTGGTTCAGCTTGGTCATGGGGTGCCTCCAATGCCGCGCGGCGCGGCGGCGGGCGCTGCGTCGGCCCGAGGGGTTCTCTCTCTGTTCAACCCGCTTACGGGGAACGGAGGCCCGGCTGTCACCC
>JAUILH010000212.1 GCA_030433115.1 Bacteroidia bacterium
GAACGCTTTTTTTGTTCAATTTGGTTTGACGTTTAGTGATTCTCCAATCGCCCTTTTTGTGTAGCTAAAGATGCCTTAAGCTTATCCACCCCATTACTGATGGCTATTTCAATATTGTCACCGTGACTAGTCACGGCAATAGGCTGTTTATTTCTAATACGCACCTCCATTACGCACTTTTTATCATCCGGACCGGTTTTTGCCCCATTCTCATCTGATAAATGCACTTCAACGCGTGTAATCAGGTCTTCATAATGAGACAACTCTTCTGATAGTAACTCACTTAGATAGTTTTCCAGACGCGCACTCCCGTCAATATTTTTGTCTGTATTAAGTTGAATAGTCATATTGTATATTTTTCAATTGGTTATCATTTGTTTTACTCGGTTTTGACATGATCAAATATAACTTACAAAATGCTTCAAAGTTTTTTTGTTTGAACTTTTATTCTTCTTCTGTGTACCATTTATCATGAAAACACTTTTGCTTATTTGTTTATGTTCCCTCCTATCTATAGACGTTTGGTCACAGGAAACATTTGAGGTTGAGGGTAAAATTCAGAAGATCGCCTATCATCAGGGAGGTGTTGAACTGCTGCCGGAAGAAATGGCGCCTTTTGCACTGAGTAATTTTACCATGTATGTAGTGGCATATAACGGACCTGAACTCAAACCAACCATCCTCAAAAAGATTATAAGTGATTCCCTGGGGAACTTTTCAGTGAAACTTCCTGAGGGACAATACGGTTTTTTGATCTCAAACAACACTAAGGATCTTTTACCTGGTTGTTACCTACCCGGCATGAAAACGGATTCGAGTGACGACACCTTTGACATAGGAAATAGCATGCATCACGACTACTGGTATTTAAATCAGTCAGATCCCCTGAGGGTTGGTCCGGACAACTCCAATAGTGTAACTATCACACATTACAATGTCAGTGTCTGCTACAAGTGTCCTTAGCACAAAAAAAGTCCCTTGATGTGTTCAGATCAAGGGACTTTTAATAGCCAAAGTTGGTGTTTTTTACTCTTCAGTTTTATTCTTGCTACACTCTTTTCTGCACGCTTTCTTTTTAGCTTTTCTCTCTTCGTGCTTAGCTTTGCGCTCCTCTTTCATTTGAAGAAATTTAGCATCCTGATCGTCATCTAAAACATCTAGTATTGCTGCTTCAATCTTTTCTCTCTCCGCTTTCATCTCTTCATGCTTTGCCTTGCGCTCTTCTTTCGCCATTTCTCGCTTAGCCACATGTTTCTTTGCTGCTTCTAAATTGATATCATAGATCATCTCCTTTTGATCTGCTGTTAGACCAAGATGCTCTTCCATTTTATCAGTTTTATGTTGAGCGCGCTCTTCTGGTGTTTTTCTTTCTTTCGTTTTTCCCGGTTCTTGTGCAAATGTCATTCCCACAAATAAAACCATCACTGCTGTTGCTATTTTTTTCATCCTTTTAAAGTTTAATTTTTAGTATTCCATTTTTCGGATCCAATTCTTTGACAATGGTTTTTGAAAAAGGTTTAATCAGAGATGAAGAAAATCATTTAACCGGGCGCCCACCGCCTTTAAAAAAGAGAGACCTTTTCTTTAAATACTGTCGTTGAGAGAACTTATTGGTAAAAGTGGACATCCCAAACCCTATGGAGATTTCATGTGTGGAGCCACCATATTTGGTAACTGAAAAACCAAGATCATAACTGTAAACCAATTTAATATCGTATTTAAAAATATATCCGAGCGACATCACAGCAACCACGTCATTTCTGTACCCAAGTGAGGTCCATACTTTTTCATTAAAGATGAAGTTCAAATCAGCTCCAAACTGAACAGGCGCACCGCTCACCACCTTCGCGAGAATAGAAGGGTAAAATTTGATGCGTTCATTATTAACGGGCATATACCCCCCCGTTATATAGGCATGATTATATTCCAGAGCACCGTTACTGGATAAAGAAATGTTATTGTTTTTGAGCAAATATGGCAGTCCAATTCCAAAATAGTATTGGGGGTTTCTCACAAACAAACCAGCACCAAAATTGAAATGATTATCTACGTAGGAGTTGATTAATATCGGATCGCCATTGTCGAAAAAAGTTTCTTGACCAATGCCATTAGAGTTTAGCATATACCCCGCTCTAATCCCAAAAGAGAAGCTCGTTTCATTACTTGCGTTCAGGTTCACTGCATATCCTAATCCGATATCAGTACTTTTAAATGCTGTGATCTGATCGTTCCTAAACTGAACGGAGATCGCATGCGTTTTCCCTATATTATAGAAAGCATTTCCCACCTGTGTCTTAGGTGCCCCCGTAAAACCTGTCCACTGGTTCCTGTATATCAATGATGCACCAAATTGATTATTGAATTCAGTGTACCCCGGATTAAACGCCAAATGATTGTGCATGTACTGGCTATAATTCAACCTGTTTTGAGCAAAAGTCGCAACTGATATCCCCCATAAACATATGATCAATAACGGCCTCATCTTTGAATGATTATATGAGATTTAATGGCTTCTGAATCCGGGTACAATTTCAACACATAAAAATATGACCCGTTGGGTAATTCATCTCCGTATAGTTTTTTGTGTGCACGACCATCCCAATCGTTTTGATAACCTTTTGTTTTATACACTACATTACCCCATCTGTTCATGATACTGATTTCACTGTCAGGATAATCTTCAATGTTTTTGATGATAAACAAGTCATTCATCCCATCTCCATTCGGGCTAAAAGCTGTGGCTGCCAGAATTGGTCTTGGTTCAGTTAATTCTATTGCAAAATATTTCGAACATCCCATTGCATCAATTACTTCAACCTCATAGATACCTGCCATCAAATCTGTCAAATTAGCTCCAGAATAGTTATCCATCCAATTAATTGCATATGGCGCAATTCCACCAGAGATTGTCAAGTTGATATAACCATCATCATTTCCAGGGGCACTTATGTTGTGATTATTCCCGAAACTAGAAACATCTAATACGACAGATAGTGAATCTGGTTCAAAAACCACCGTGCTTGCAGTGAAAGTACAACCATTGTTATCGACTAAATCTAATATATATACACCGCCAGACAAGTTTTGAAGGTTATCACTTCCGGCAGTACCATTCCATAAATAAGAATAGGGTAAAGTACCTCCAGAAACAGTTGACTGGACAGAACCATCTGCGTTTCCATAGCAGCTCACAGAATCACTACTTAAGCTTCCCGCAATAGCTTGTGGCTCATTTAACAGGGTGTCCGCAACTGCCACACATCCATTTGCATCAGTAACAGTCAGTGTATAGTTGCCTGCAGCTATGTTAAAGATATCTTCTGTTACCTGGAGTGACGACCAGGCATAACTCAGTGGCATGGTTCCTCCAACAATAGTGGCATCAATACTTCCATTTGTATCACCATTACAAAGCGGCTCCACAAGGTTAAATGAAATTGTTGGCACTGCTCCTACGGTTACATCAAATGAGCAACTGGCTGTATTTCCACTCAAATCCACAGCTTCATAGCTCACCGTTGTAACTCCTGGCGGGAAGGTTGCACCGCTGGTAAATCCGGAGATTAAATTCACACTTCCTACCATACAATTGTCATCATCAACGGGCATCACGTAATTCACTATTTGAGTACATGTAACAGTATCTGATGGACACACTATGGTTGGAGAAATTGTATCCAGAACAAACAGTTGTATCTGGCAACTATCTATATTACCACTGACATCAGAACTGATGAATGAGATGTTCAAAGTATCAGCTCCTTGGAGGATAGTTCCTGCCGGTATTGATTGCCCTGTAGTGGGGTTAGGATCACAGTTATCAGTCACGGTTACCGCTGCTGTATAATCAGGCATTATGGATTCGCAATTTGCATCCAGGTATATAGTTTGATCAACAGGACAGGTCACGGTTGGGGCAATTGTGTCGATCGGTTCAATATCAAAAATGCAGGTAGACGAATTGCCATTACCATCATTGACAGAAATATTAATAGTAGTTGTCGTATTCACAATAGTTCCGGCAGATGGTGATTGATTGTAAGTTATGGCACCACAATTATCGCTTGGATTAATTTGACTCTGATAATCCGGAATCACGTAAGAACAATTATTATCCAAACCTACTTGATGATTTGTCAAACAATTGATTATCGGACTAATCGTGTCTTGAAGAACCACATCAAAGCTGCAAGTATTGGTGTTGCCGTTGCCATCATCTGCTGTCATGGTGATCGTGGTGTTGGCTGTTAATGATGTGCCGATGGCTGGCGACTGGGTAACTGTTGTTGTCCCACAGTTATCATTGGAGGTGACTAATCCAGTGTAATCTGGCAGGGTGAATTGACAAGTCGCATCATAGTATTCTGTTTGGTTGCCCGGGCAGGTAATGCTCGGACTAATCGTGTCCTGAAGAACTACATCAAAGCTGCAAGTATTGGTGTTGCCGTTG
>JAUILH010000054.1 GCA_030433115.1 Bacteroidia bacterium
TCAGCCTTAGAACTTTCGTCAAATGCACCAGACTCAAAACCAATTGAGAATGTGTTAAGTTCAGACCTGTGCTTTTTCGCAATGGCAGAAATTATTGAACTGTCAATACCGCCACTTAAAAAAGTGCCTACGGGAACGTCAGATTGTAGTCTCAGTTTTACGGAATCTTCGAGTGCTACCTTTAAATCTTTTGGAACGCTGGTGAATACAGAGGACCTAATTTTTGAAGAGGATACAATACCATCTTTGTTGAACTTTAGAATCTCGCCGGGCAATAGCTTATTAATACCATTGTACAAAGTTAATGGTGCCGGGATGTAGGTGTGTTGTAAGTATTGACCCACGGCATCAAAATTTATATCATTCTTGCCACTTAATATTTTCACACCTTTCACGCCTGAACAAAACGAGAATGCATTCGGATCAATGGAGTAACACAATGGCTTAATTCCCATGGAGTCTCTTGCAATAAAACCCGTCTTTTCTTTTAGGTCGAAAAAGGCGAGCGCAAAAAAACCGTTTAAATCGTTGAGTCCCTCAATACCATTTTTTATCAACCAGTAAAGAAGCACTTCCGTGTCAGATTTGGTTTTAAAATCGACAGTGTTTCCTAACTGACTTTTGAGCGAATGATAATTGTAAATCTCACCATTAAAAGCCAATGCATACCTTTGATCCGTAGATAAAAAAGGTTGATTCGCCTGTTCATCTAAATCAATAATGGCCAAACGGGCATGACCAACTGCAATGTTACCCTTAGTAAATATGCTTTGGTTGTCAGGGCCACGGTGCACTATCGATTCAACAGCAAGGCTAACTGCATCATTACTGGCATGTTGATTGTTGAAAAAATATTGACCCGCTATTCCACACATGCTCTGTAGAGCTTAACTTTAATGATTGAAAGCAAAAATAATGTTTAATCTCTAGTTCATTTATGAGAAGTTTGTTACTTATCCCAATTGCCTTATTGATAAATCACAAATCAAATGCGCAGTACGTAGAACTTGATAATCCACTTCAAAAGTTTGTCAAAGAGTGGACAGAGGACCCTTTCCTTGAGAATGCTGGAATAAGTTTCATTGCTTACGACTTAAATGAACAGGCTATTTTGGCAGACGTTAATTCCAATATGGCTCTTGTACCTGCAAGCACTATGAAATTGGTGACAACGGCTACCGCATTTGAGATTCTCGGGTCAGCATACCGATTCAAGACAAGAATTCAGTACAGTGGTGATATAGATAGCGCGGGTGTTTTGCACGGCAATATCTACATTAAGGGGGGAGGAGATCCTAGTTTGGGGTCGTCCTATTATTCAAGTTTTAATGCTGACTATCTGGATAAATGGTTGAAAGCCATTAAGGATGCCGGGATTAAGGAAGTGGATGGACATATCATTGGTGATGCCAGTATTATTGGAGACAATATGACATCTGCAAATTGGAGCTGGGGAGATTTGGGTAATTATTATGGAGCGCCTCCTTGTGGATTAACTATTCATGACAATAAGACAACTGTGCTGTTTAAATCCGGACCAAAACCAGGAGATTCTACCTGGGTTCAATGCATGGAACCATACGTTCCGGAGATGTTTGTCTATAATAAAGTAAAGGCAGCGAAAGCCAATAAAGACAATGCTTACTTGTACGGCGGACAGTATGATCCAATGCGAATGGCCGAAGGCAGTATCCATATGGGAGAAGAGGCCTTTGAGGTAAGGTCTTCAATACACGATCCGGCTTATCTAGCGGCGCATGAACTGGAGTCTAAATTGGCTGAAAATGGGATCTTGTGCAAATATGCATGCAGTACGGTGAGACGAGATAAGATAATAGGTAATTATGTAGATACACTCGAAAGAAAGTCGATTCACACCTTAAGTGGTGCAAGTGTTGGTAATTTGGCTTATTGGACGAATCTTGTAAGTGTAAATCTATTTGCCGAACATCTTTTTAGAGGAATTGGTATTCGTTTGTATGGAGATGGGAGTACTTATTCTTCAGAAAGAGGTGTGCGGGCTGCCTGGACAAAAAGAGGTGTCAATATGGTTGGTTTTCAGATGACAGATGGAAGTGGATTGTCAAGAGCCAATGCTGTTTCTGCAAGACATTTAGTTCGAATTTTAAAATATATGAATGGCAGCAAGAATAGAGATGGCTTCAAAAAAACACTGTCCATTGCAGGTAAAAGCGGCACATTGAGTAGCATAGGCAGAGGAACCAGAGCCGCCAATAATTTAATAGGAAAAAGTGGTAGTATGACCAGGGTGCGGTCTTATGCGGGATATGTGAAAACGGCTTCTGGTAGACAATTGGCTTTCGCCATCATCGTGAACAATTATAATTGCACTGGCTATCAGATGAAACAAAGACTTCAGAAGCTAATGGTTAAATTGGCTGACTATAACGGATAGTAGATTTAAGCACTTATATTTGTCTAAAATTACTTGAATGAACTTCATCAAAAAGCTACTAGCTGATTCTCTTCACGGAATAGAGATTTCGGACCTCAAGTTTATTGTTTTCAGATTATTTATGGCCGCCTTGTTGGTGTACGCCTTGCGTCTTTTGTTTTCAGAGCGAATGAAGTTGGCTCAGGAGGTAAAAAAGTGGATGGTAAGTATAGCTGCTTTTTCTGCCTTCATAGCCGTTGTAGCTGAGGTGTCTATTACACTGGCCATATTGTTCATTCCGATATTATTGATTCTCATTCCGTTTAAAAAGGACTGGTCGTACAACAATCAATTTATGCTCGCATTAACGCTTGGCTTAGGATTGGCATGTGGAGCTGGTTATGTGTTCCTTGCAGTGCTCATATCTGCTTTGATCATTCCAATGATTCTATTGGCAAATAAGGCTTGATTTGAAGTCGAAGAGCAAATATTTATTGCCGTTATACTTGTTCGGAGGAACCTTAATTTCAGGCTTGATCAGTTGGTCAAACGAGGATGGTCAAAAAGAGTATGCAGACAAACAGGTATCGGAATTTGTTAATGCTCCCAATCTTAGTCTAAATAATCAGGTGGTGTCGCTTCAAAGCATTGATGAAAATGCCAGAATTTTTTACACAATAGATGGACATTTGCCAACAGAAGGAACTGCTAGAACGTACAGTTCAGCGTGTGATTTAACTCTGGAAAAAGACCAGCAGCATTTATTGAGGTTAAGAACCTCTCACAGATATAAATCTCCGCTTACGTGGGAATTGCCGTTTAAAGCCAAAGTTGTTCGTTATACACAACAGTTAAAGCACTTGGGGTACAGTAAGCCACAAATGAAAACCGTTTTCTCGAAAAGGACCAAACATCACTTAAAAATTTTATCAATAGCCATTGCTGAAGAAGACCTATTTGACCCGCTAACAGGAAAGATGATGATGGGATTGAAGGCATGGAATAGAGAGAGGAGAGGAATAGCAGAGCCATGGTGGGCAATGGAGGCTAACTACAGAGAGAAAGGCAGTAAGTCTTCGGTGTATGCGGGAGTCGAATGGATCGGTGAAGATGGAGAGACCATTGCTCAAGATAATGTGAAGTTTAGAATTCATGGAAATGCGTCAAGATCTTTTGCTCAGAAGTCTTTCAGATTGGAAGGTGAATCATACTATGGAAGCGGTGCATTGTTGAATGTGTGTGATCTCATGCCCGGAGATTCTTTGTCGTCACTTATGCTAAGGAATTCCGGCAATGATTGGGGTAAAAGTATGTTTCAGGATGCCTATATCCAATCTATCGCGCAAGCTTTGAATTTGCCAAGCCTCACAAGTCAACCAGTTCATGTTATGATCAACGGAGTTTACTGGGGAATTTACAATGCCCGCCCACGTTTTGATGAACGGTATTTGCGCCAGTATAGCAGTGGAACTGGGAGGTTAGCAATTGTGGAGTTAGATTCTGAATTGGATGAAGGAAAGCAAAAAGATTTGGATGCCTATCTGGAACTAAAAAAAATACTGTCCTCTAAGAGCTTGAGCGAAGAAGACAAAATGAATGAGCTGAAGCGTAAGATAGATATTGGAAACTTCACGGATTACATTATCCTGGAAACTTTCTTTTCGAATGGAGACTGGAATCCCAATAACATCAAAGTTTTCAGGTTTGGAAAAAAGGACAAATGGAGATGGGCGATTCACGACATGGATTATGGGATGACATATGCTGGATACGAGTCAGGTCTTAATGCAGATTTATTCGTGAAACTTAAGAAGGGAAAAACCGTAACATCTAGCGTTTTCAATTTTCTCATGAAGAATCAGGAATATAGAGCAAAGTTTATTTCTAGGGCGAACGAATTACTGACACATGAACTGTCATCAGTCTATCTGAACAAAAAATTATATGAGTATAAAGAGAAATACTCAGCGGATATGGACTTTCAAATTGCCCGATGGCAAAGGCCCGCTTCAATGCAACACTGGTCCATGGTCATAGAAGAATTTGAGCGCTTTAATGTCAATCGACAAAAGATATATACGAATCAACTCAAGTCATTCTAGTTCATGGTCTTAAGAAAGGATAGACTGGAGTTTTATGCTTTGATGCTATTGCTGACTGCCGCTGGTTGGGTCGGAGGCTTCCCAATGGCCGCAATCATGTTTTTGGTTGTTTTTGTCATGCTATGGAATACCAGACGGTATGATGATTTGTTTTTAGCTTTCATTTTAACATTGGTTTTTTCAGATAATCTACCAGATCAATTTGCTGGACTGGGATATGCTAAACAGCTTAAGAACATCTTCATTGTGTTAATGGCTGGCACGGTTTTACTTGATAGAACCTTCTTCAAAAAGATCAACCCATATGTGATTAAATTCATTCCATTTTTTATTGTAGCTATCATAGCTATCTACGCGTCTGAACAACTCAGCATAGCGATTCAAAAGACATTGTCTTATTTTCTGCTGTTTATAACTATTCCAACCTATGTGGAGTATTGTTATAAAAATTATGGTGCGCAGTTCTTTAAGAGAATTACCTATTTTATATTTTTTATTCTTTTGATGGGTGTTTTTCTGAAGTACCTGATGCCGGAAATTGGGGTGTCTCATGGAGGAAGACTGAGAGGGATTTTTGGAAACCCTAACGGGCTAGGGATTTTTACAGTTTTAGGGACTGTTTTTTTTGCAATTGTGTCTTCAATGTATAAGGAGCTTTTTAGGAGATCACAAATGGCATTTTTTTACTTGTTAGCATTTGTTGTTGCATATTGGACCGGGTCTCGTTCGGCATTGTTGTCTATAATTTTGTTTTTACTGTTTTTTCAGATTTTTAAGTTTTCCGTTCCATTAGGAATATTGGCCTTTTTAGCAACGGCATTTTATAGTCAACAGATCATAGCTGCATTCATCGACTTAATTATATCAATGGGACTTGGTGAAAGTTTTAGAGTGGATACTTTAGAGGAGGGGTCTGGAAGAATTGTGGCCTGGGAGTTTGCTTGGTTAAATATCCAAGATTATTACTATTTGGGAAGAGGTTTTGGTTATGACGAACACCTGATGCGTTCAAATTTTGATTTATTGAGTAGGAAAGGACATGAGGGCGGAGTGCATAATACTTATCTGATTCTCTGGCTTAATACGGGTTTAATTGGTTTGATTTTATATTTCAGAGCTTTTTTCTTGCACTTTATCAAGGCTGCCAAGAGAACGCATTTTGCCTTTCCAGCAATGTTCGCGGTCATGTTTACAATCATATTTGAACCATGGCTCGCAGCGTCTTTAAATCCGTTTACTACCTTATTTTTAACAATAATAGTCGTACTTTCGCAAGAGTGTTTTTATGTGGCACCAGAAGATGAAAAAGTTGAAACAATTTCTGAAGAAAATCTGGGCAAAGAAGTGGCTACGACTTAGTTTATTAAGCCTTTTTTTAATACTTGTTGCTGGAGAGTTGTTTGCTCGTTTTTATTTGGGGCTCGGAGATAGACCTGTGTATATTGAAGATGCCGACTATGAGTACATCTATGCGCCCAACCAGAATGTCAAGAGGTTCGGAAATAGAATCATAACCAATGAACACTCTATGAGGAGTAAACCTCTTTCCAAAAAAGATGGTAAACGCATTTTGTTAATAGGGGATTCAGTTGTCAATGGCGGTGCTCATGTTGATCAGGATGATTTGCTTACTACTTTGCTAGAGGAAGCATTGAGTAAAAAAGAAAACAATTGTCGAGTACTCAATATTTCTGCAGGAAGCTGGGGACCAGACAATGCATTTGCTTATATCAAAAAGCATGGACACTTTAATGCAAAAGCCATTGTACTATTGTTCAGTAGTCATGATTATAATGATAATATGCACCACCGAAAAGTGGTTGGAGAGCATAAAAATTGGCCAGATTCCAAACCTCTACTTGCTTTAACGGACGGGTTCAATAATTACGCATGGCCCAAAATCAAACAAGCATTTGGGTACGAAAATAATGAGTATGCCTATTTGAAAGGGCATGATGATTCACCAGTCAACTCAGGCTGGCAGGACTTCTTTGATTATTGTGATCAACACAACATTGCCTTAAAGGTGTATGTTCATCCCGAAATAGATGAAATCAAACAGAAACAGTTTTTTGACAAAGGACAAAAGCTCATTCAATTGCTGGAAGCACATGACGTTGATTATATAAATGGGCTTCTGCATGAGACTAACGAACAAGGCTATAGGGATAATATTCACCTCAACGGCAAAGGGCATCATAGATTAGCCACTATCTTGCAGCCACATATTGAGAAGTTAATTTTGAACTAAGTGGATGCGCAAACGTTTTAAGCTCATATTGGTATTTGGATGTCTCAGTCTCTTTGCTGGATCAGCCTTCCTGTATTTGGGGCATAAAGCGGTTAAAGCCAAGGGGTATGCCGGAATCAAAGAATATTTGTTAGGCGTTTCTAAATCCTATGCCAATTCCTTAAATACCCAGCCGGATAACATCCGATTAAGTGTTTCCGAAAATACAATGGCAGAGATGGGTGAACAAAGAGAAAAAGCCCTCAAGGAAAACCTCATGTTAAACATAGGAGAGAATTACCATAGAGGAGAACTAAGCCTCAACGGTAAGTCTTCAAACATTGAAATTAGATTGAAAGGACACATGACGGATCACTTACAAGAGAATAAGTGGTCTTTTAGAATTAAGAACTGTGATCCACAGGTATTGGGCTTGTCAAAATTCACCTTGCAACATCCCGGAACCAGGAATTATGTTTATGAATGGGTCTTTCATCGATTGGCTAGACAAGAGGGAATAGTGCATCTCGATTACCGTTTCGTTAATGTAGAAATGAATGGAGAATCTTGGGGTATTTATGCCTTAGAAGAACACTTTGGCGATGAATTATTGAAGCGGAATAAACGTCCGAAAGGGGTTGTCGTTCGGTTCGATCCGGCGGCGTACTGGCAAGGCCGACTGAATGAAAAACACAGACTCAGAATCCAGGAAGACTACGCGGACTATGTGTCTACCAATGTTGATGTCTTCTCTGAGGGTAAAGTTTATAAAGATGATGTTTTAAAAAGTAGTTATGAGCGGGCCATTTATCTTTTGGAAAGTTTTAGAAGAGACAAACTAAAAACCTCTGAAGTGTTTGATGTGCTATTAATGGCAAAATATTTGGCAATAATCGATTTGGTGGGAGGTTACCACAGTCTGGATTGGAGTGATGTAAAATTCTACATGAATTCAGAAACTAATAAACTGGAGCCCGTTGCTTACGAAAGTTTTGGTGTCAGGCAATTGCCCAAATTGGCAGGGGCTGGGAGGTATTTAGACCAGCATCAAACAAAAGACTTCCATCAACAATTGTTTAGCGACCCAATCTTTTTTGAAGCATATATGAAAGCCGTTCAACGAATTTGCTCCAGAACTTATTTTGAGGAATTTTTAAACAGTATTCAATCCGACCTAAACCACCAGCAGGCTATCTTGGCCAATGATTTCCCGTTAAAACCGTTTACTCCTCAAACTTATCTATACAACATTAATGTAGCTAAGAGGTCAATAGATTTGCCCAATCCTTTAACAACTTATGTGAATGACTATGTCAATGGTCAATTGGTCCTGGTGTTCCATAACGCCTGTCAATACCCCATTCGAATAACATCTATTGGTGAAGACAAATTGGAACCGGTTGATATCATTATTCCTCCTAAACAAGATGGCGCAATGATAAAACCCAAATTGCATTTGGTAGACTATGATTTTGGAGATAAGGTCAAACTCAATAAATTGAAAGTACAATATGAAGTGCCAGGAGGAAAGTCTTTTAGTGAAAGCGTAAAACCGTTTAAGTTCGCCTATGAAGGTTTTGAGGAGGATCTTCGGCAAATCGAACAAACGACTGTTTTATTGGATAGTTCGGTGGTAGAATCAGATACGATAATTGTGGAATGAAAGGTGCATTAATCATAGTTATACTATTTTGTGTTCAATGTTTTGGACAAGAATCCCCCTTTAATAAGCGATCTATTCAGGTTCAAGATGATCAAAACTTTAAATTCATTGTAAGTGGTCATTTTCATGGCGACTCAAAAAATGTATCAGGTTTTCCTGCAGCCACTTTGTTAGGTAATTTGGATGAGATCAATTCTAAAGATGCGGCATTTATGATGAGTCTGGGAGATTTGTTTCTCAGCTTAAAAAAGGATGTAAAAAATTATGATAGAGTCTTATTTTCCAAGTTAGACATGCCTTTGTTCAATGCAGTAGGGAACCATGATATTGAAGAAGATAACTACAAATCAAAGTTTGGAAAAACATATTTTTGGTTCACTGTTGGAGATAATGTCATGATCGTTCTGGACACGGAGCTGGACAATGGAGATATTGAAGATGCTCAGCTCAAAATGCTAAAAAAAGCCCTGAAGCAGCCCGCCAAAAATTATTTTGTTTTTGCGCACAGACCAATATGGTCAGAGTACCATGAAGAGTTGGAAGACGTTTTTAAAGGAAATACAAGTTCGGGCACCAATTTTGGAGACGAGATTTATCCTTTGCTCAAAAAAGCCACCGGTCAGGTCTACATGTTCGGGGGCAGTATAGGAGGAGAAGCGCCTGTCTCATTCTTCTACCACAAAAAAGGGAAAAATGTACATTATATAGCAAATGCCATTCGAAATTTACCACGCGATGGCATGTTGTTGGTTGAGGTGCTCAACGGAGAAGTTAAATTCACGCCTTTTAGTTTAACCGGACAAAACCTCAAGTCGTTAGAGTCATATAATCTCAATTACTGGGACACACATGATGCAGATCAGGGATTCAATTGGAGACTGTTGCCTTTATATATCTTCCAGATGTTGCAAAGCTGGCACTTCTGGGTAGGCGTGGTGCTCACCGTTTTAGGAGGTCTGTTTATTCTTTGGATAAGGAAGAGAAGGCGATTGAAAAAGGCGGCATGAAAATATTGTTTTTATATACTGAGTTGGCAGGCTATACAATGGCATGTCTAAAAGAACTTGAAAAACACACAGATGGGCTTCATTTGGTTCGATGGCCAGTCAATAATGAAGCGCCCTTTAGATTTGAATTTTCTAATAAAACCAGTGTTTATGAAAGAAATGACCTGTCAACCGATCAGTTATTAGAACTTTCTAAGGAGATTGGCCCCCATCTGATCTACGCAAGTGGTTGGATAGACAAGGGTTATCTGGAAGTGTGTAAGCATTTCAAAAGAAAGATTCCAGTGGTAGTTGGCTTTGATAATCAATGGACAGGAGGACTTAAGCAAACCATGGCAAGTTTGTTGAGTTTTAAGATGATCAAACCATACTTCTCTCATGCCTGGATTCCAGGTGAACCCCAAAGAAAATTCGCTCAAAAATTGGGCTTTGGAAATAGAATATTAACCGGTGTTTATTCGGCAGATGTGCCTCTTTTCAAATCATATGGTGAGCGGGCAAGAGAAAAGAAAGCTCGACAATTACCCCACAGGTTTTTATATGTTGGTCGTTATGTGGAGTGGAAAGGCATTAATGAGTTGTTTGAAGCCTTCAGGCAACTTGGCAATGATAGACAAGATTGGGAACTTTGGTGTGTAGGAGCTGGAGAGTTGTTTGACGAAAGACCGGAAATAGAAGGCGTTTCTCACCTGGGATTTAAACAACCCAATGAACTCAGCGAATTAGTAGCAGAAACCAGTGTATTTATTCTGCCCAGTAAATTTGAACCCTGGGGTGTAGTCTTGCACGAATATGCGGCCGCTGGATTCCCTTTAATATCTTCAGGGGTAGTTGGCGCTTCAAGTGCATTTTTACAAGATGAAGTCAATGGCTTTATAATTAATCCGAAAAACGTAGAGTCAATTAAAAAAGCTATGGCAAGGATTATTGGGATGTCTGATCAGGAAATTATTGCCATGGGAGAAAGAAGTGTGCATCTGGCGCAAAGCATTACACCTGAAGTGTGGTCAGATACTTTGATTAATTTGGTTAAATAATGTGTGGAATTAACGGAATATATGGATTAAGAGACCTTGATAAATCAAAGTCAATCATTGGTAAAATGAATGCCGATCTGGCGCACCGTGGACCAGATGCAGAAGGGGAACTGGTCGAAGAGGGGATAGCTCTTGGACATAAAAGATTAGCCATTATTGATTTGGTGCCTGCATCCAATCAACCAATGACAGACCCTTCGGGCAGATATACACTTGTTTTTAACGGTGAAATTTACAACTACCAAAAAATCAAATCCTGGATCGGTGATTATTCGTTCAAAACCCAATCAGATACTGAGGTGGTATTGGCTGCTTTTATCAAGTGGGGACCAGAGTGCCTCAAGCGTTTCAATGGAATGTTTGCATTTGCAGTGTGGGACAATGAAACTAGAAGCTTGTTTATCGCCAGGGACAGGGTGGGCATCAAGCCATTGTATTACAAATTGGAGTCTGATTTTTTAATCTTTTCCTCAGAAATCAGACCAATCATAAAAAGTGGGTTATTTACGCCTAAGCTAGATAAAAACGGACTCAATGATTATGTCCGATACCAAACTGTGCATGCGCCAAATACAATAGTTGAAGGTGTGAAAATGTTGATGCCAGGACATTATATGACAATCAATGAGAGCGATTATGCCATTCAACAATATTGGGACGTTAGAACGGCAAGCAAGTTGAGTAATAAATCCTTGAACAAAGAAGCCGCTCAGAAGCTCGTGTTAGATCAATTAAGATCATCGGTTGAATCAAGGTTACAGGCGGATGTATCTTTTGGCGCTTTTTTATCAGGAGGAATCGATTCGAGTGCGGTTGTAGCGCTCATGGCAGAAACTGCCAGTAAGAAGGTAAAGACTTTCTCAGTGACTTTTGAAGAAGAAGCCTTTTCTGAAGCCCGATACGCTAAAATAATCGCTGATAAATATCAAACCGATCATACGGAAATTAAGTTAACACCTGGCGACTTTCTCAAAGACATTCCGGATGCACTTTCTGCCATGGATCATCCCAGTGGTGATGGACCCAATACTTTTGTAATTTCAAAAGCAGTGAAGGCGGCAGGTGTATCCATGGCGCTTTCGGGATTGGGAGGAGATGAGTTATTTGCAGGATATGATGTGTTCAAAAGATCAAAAAAGCTTTTAAACAATAAATGGGCAATGAGTTTTGCACCAGGCTTTAGAAAGCTAGTTGCTAAACCGGTAAAATGGAGAAAGAAATCTGCTGCAGGAGATAAATTTGAAGAAATTCTTATGCTGGATTATTGGGACATTGATCATACTTACCCTGTTAGTCGGAAGGTTTTGTCTCAAAATTGGATAGATCACCTTCTGGAAGGACACAACAATCATAAGAATGAAGTGTTTGATATAGCAAACTCTTTGATTGCTTATGGTTCTGGAGGGTTTGAACTTCCCGATTTAAGCAAGGTGTCTGTTTGTGAAATGCAAACTTACATGCAAAACGTGCTTTTGAGGGATACGGATCAAATGAGTATGGCGCATGCCTTAGAATTAAGAGTTCCGTTTTTAGATCATGAACTGGTTGAACAGGTCATCGGCATGTCTGATGATGTGAAGTTTCCAAATTCACCGAAACAATTGTTGGTAGAAGCTCTAGGAGATTATCTGCCTTCTGAAGTGGTTAACCGACCTAAGATGGGCTTCACCTTCCCATGGGAACATTGGCTCAAAAAGGAGTTAAGAGACCTTGTTGAATCTAATCTTGAGTCTCTTGGAAACAGGTCTATCTTAAATAAAGCAGCGTTACAAGAACTTTGGGAACGTTTCCTTAATGGTGACAAACGAATTACATGGTCAAGAATATGGTATCTCGTTGTTCTGGAGAGCTGGTTAACCAATAATGGTATCAATGAATAGGCCCAAAGTTCTTGTGTTCATTGATTGGTTCCTGCCCGGATACAAAGCAGGAGGTCCCATCACATCTATGCGACATATGATCTCTCATTTGCATCAGGAGGTTGATTTTTACGTTGTCACAAGGAATACAGATTATCAAAGCAATGAGCCATATGATGCGCCTTGTAATAAGTGGATACACCTGGAAACCTACCATTGCTATTACCTTAAAGATTCTGATCTAAGCAAAGATAGTTTAAGAACAGTCATAGATTCCCACGAGTTTGATATGTTTTATATCAATGGCATGTACTCAAAGTTCTTTTCAATACTTCCGCTGGATTTGTTGAAAGCAGACAAACGACCAAAAGTTGTCGCGCCAAGAGGTATGCTGACTCCCAGTGCTATGGCTATTAAACCTCTCAAAAAGAAAGTGTTCCTAACTTTGGCTAGATTATCTGGTAAATACAAGGATGTTGTTTTTCATGCAACTAACGAGAAAGAGAAGAGTCATGTCCTGAATCAATTCTCAAAGGCGCGGGTGCTGGTAGCACCGAATTTAGGACCCGGTTTAACTCCAAGGGAAAACTGTTCCAAAAGCAAAGGTGTGCTTAAGTTGATCTTCCTGGGGAGAACCGCACCCGAAAAAAATACATTGTTAGCAATTCAATCTCTAAAGAACATTCACGAAGGTCGTTTGGAATTGGATATCGTTGGAGAGGTTTATGACCGGAGCTACCATCAACTTTGTTTGAAGGAAATTGAGGGTCTTCCGGAGAATGTAAAAGTGAGTTTTAAAGGCAGCATTCCACCGGATAGCATTTCCAATACATTACAATCTCATCACTACCTATTTTTGCCAACAAAAGGTGAGAATTTTGGACATGCTATTTTGGAGAGTTTTATGTGCGGTGTTCCGGTAGTTATCTCGGATCAAACTCCCTGGAGTTACTGTCAGGATGAAGGAGTGGCGTTCGTGCAGAAAAATGAGTCGAACTTAATTGAAGCCACATTGCGTAATTTGATGAGCCAAAATCAAGCAGACTATGAGCAAATTTGTGGTAAAGTGAATGTGTTTGCACAGAATTACGTTAAAAATTCAGCCGCTATTGAGCAAACAAAGACCTTATTCAAGCTAAATTAGCAGTATGAGTCAACAAACGGATTTGTCAAAATACAACAACGATTGGTATCAACCGGGATCACCTGTCAAGCGTGTATTGTGGTATTTTGTAAATGGAGCCATCATGTTGAATCCCATGAATCCTTTTTCAGGACTTAGAAAATTCTCGTTGAGATTGTTTGGTGCCAAAATTGGCACAGATGTGGTTGTGAAACCAAGGGTAAATGTGAAATATCCGTGGAAATTGACAATTGGAGATCATGTTTGGATAGGAGAACAAGTTTGGATAGATAATTTGGATGAAGTGGTGATAGGGAATCATGTTTGTTTGTCTCAGGGAGCCATGCTCTTGTGTGGCAACCATAACTACAAAAAAGTTACTTTCGATTTAATGATTGGTCCAATTCGTTTGGAGGATGGTGTATGGATCGGAGCTCAAACAACCGTGTGCCCTGGAGTGACTTGTAAATCTCACGCAGTACTTTCGGTAGGCTCCGTGGCGAATAAAGATTTAGAGGCTTATGGCATTTACTCGGGAATTCCTGCTGAAAAAATAAAGGACAGAGTCGTTGAAGCTTAGCATCATTACCATATCATTTAACAGTGCTGACACCATTGAAGACACCATTTTATCTGTGATAGAACAAGATGCTTTTGAGGATGTGCAGTATATCATTATTGATGGAGGCTCGAGTGACGGAACTATGGAGATCGTCAACAAATACAAAGAATCGATAGATGTGATAGTTTCGGAACCAGATAAGGGATTGTATGATGCCATGAATAAAGGTGTTAATAAAGCAAGCGGAGAGTACGTAGGCATTCTCAATTCAGATGATCTGTATCATAATAAATCGGTTCTGAGAAAAGTCATTGATTTATTTGAGACCTCTGGCGCAGATGGCGTATATGCAGATCTATGCTATGTTGACCGTCAGGATACTTCCAAAGTTACCAGGAGATGGATTTCCGGAGAGTACAAAAAGAATGCTTTTAAAAAAGGTTGGATGCCACCTCATCCTACTTTTTTTGTTAAGAAACTCAAGTACATCCAATTGGGAACTTACAATACAACTTTGAAGACGTCTGCCGACTATGAATTAATGTTGCGTTTTATCCACAAGCACAAAATTAAATTGGCTTACCTTAATGAAGTCATTACACTCATGAGGGTAGGAGGGCAGTCTAATACATCTATCTGGAATCGATTGTCGGCCAATGAAGAAGATCGGCTGGCATGGAAGATAAATGGTTTGAGACCGGGCTTGTTCACCTTTATCAGAAAACCACTCTCAAAGATTGGTCAGTTCATAAAGAAATAGAATACTATTTACAACGGCTAGTAAGTATCGCTTCAACGAAGGCGCAATGCTTTCACAACGTGCACGCACAGGCGATGAGCTGCAGTGTAGGGACAAAAAATCCCGTTTCATTTGAAACGGGATCAAATACTTTTCGAATTTCTTCAGAATTAGAACTTAGCACGGACTTTTCTTCTTCCGCCACCTCTTCTGCCCAGCCAGTTAAAGTTTTGAGAGTAGAAGCTGTTCTTTCCTTTCAATACATAGCTGTAGGTTAAATGAGAAAATATGAACGCATCATTCCCTCCATTTTCACCGGGTAAAGACGCTCTTTTTTCACCTGGTTCATAATTACCTAAACCACCACCAGGCAATAAATCAGCTGGAAGGTCCGGAGATCTGTTTGTGAACACATAGTACAAACTAGGATCAGCTACTTGATCAATCTCAGGATAAACACCCGCTACATCATCCAGGTAATCAGTGAATGTTAGGTGATATGCCAATTCAAAACCGAATCTATGCTGTCTTCTATAGGTAAAGAAGAAACCAAATCCCATTGGAATGGACATGGAGATTTTGTTGTATTCTTTAGATTGTCCTTCAGTTCTAAGCGGTCTTAAGGCAGTCCAAGCACCTCCATTGTAAGCAGGATTCTGAGCTTTTGGATTGTGATAAAATCCTGAAACACCAAGAAAACCAAATGATTTAAAATCCAGTCTGTATCTTCCACGACCTCCTACATCATTCACATTGTATAAGAATACGTCACCTCTTAAAGAAAGGTCGAATAGGTCATTTCTGAATGATAAATTACGCCCTCTTCTTCCAGGGTTGGTAGATAAAGCATCATCTCCGGATATACGTCCATAAGTTAAACCAAGATTGGCAGATACCAGATTGTTGAATTTGTATCTAACAAATCCACCTAATGACACATTGGTTTCCTGCATTTTAATGTCCCAAACAAAGGCACGAGCTGTTTTTTCTTTTCCTCCCATGTCGCCAAGAACATTGGAACCTCCCAATTTAAAGCCGTATTCGAATACATACTTCTGGGCATTGACACCCGTTCCAAAAGAACAAACGAGCAAGAAAGCAAACAGTTTTTTCATAGTTACAAAATTAGGGCTTTTACTTATTAAACGCAAATTACAAAAATCAGTTGTCCGTTTTTAGAATCATTTTTTTGTTTATCAACAAATAATTATGGACCATTGCGACCATAAGAAGTTTATTTTTGTGAAAAATCTGTGACAAATGAATAGAATTACAGAACTGTTTAAAATCGACTATCCGATCATTCAGGCAGGTATGATTTGGTGTTCTGGTTGGGAGTTGGCAAGCGCGGTGAGCAATGCAGGTGGACTGGGGATTATTGGGTCTGGGTCCATGTATCCGGATGTCCTGAAAACGCACATTAGAAAGTGCAAAGCGGCGACGAATAAACCTTTTGCGGTTAATTTGCCCATGCTGTATCCTGATATTGATAAACATGTCGAGACAATTCTAGAGGAGAAAGTGCCAATCGTATTTACTTCAGCTGGGAATCCGAAAACATGGACACCCTTGCTAAAGGAGAATGGTGTGACGGTGGTTCATGTGGTGTCTTCTTTGAAATTTGCACTTAAATCTGAAGCTGCTGGCGTAGACGCAGTTGTCGCTGAAGGTTTTGAGGCTGGAGGGCACAATGGTCGCGACGAGACCACTACCTTGTGTTTGATTCCGATGGTGGCAGATCAAATCTCTATTCCATTAATTGCTGCCGGAGGAATTGCAAACGGTCGGTCTATGTTGGCTGCAATGAATTTAGGAGCTGACGCCGTGCAGGTTGGCAGTAGATTTGTAGCCTCAGAGGAGTCATCAGCTCATAATAACTTTAAGAATAGAGTTTTGGAAACAGGAGAAGGGGGCACAGAACTTACTCTAAAAGAGTTAACACCAGTTAGACTGATCAAAAACGAGTTTTATCAGAAAGTAAATGAAGCCTATGAGGCTTGTGCAAATCTGGAGAAACTAAAGGAAATCCTTGGACGTGGACGTGCTAAAAAGGGCATGTTTGAAGGAGATATGATTGAAGGGGAACTCGAGATTGGACAGGTATCTGCTTATATTGATCAGGTAAAACCAGCTGCCCAGATATTGGATGACATGTTGAACGAATACAGAGTGGCAAAAGAGGAAATGACTTCTTCAAAATTTGATTTTTAATGATAGATTACAAAAAATATACACTTGACAACGGTTTGCGAGTGATCATACATCAGGATAAAAGTACCCCCATGGTGGCGGTCAATACTTTATATGATGTGGGGGCACGAGACGAAGATCCTAATAGAACTGGATTCGCACATTTATTCGAGCACCTGATGTTTGGTGGTTCGATCAATATTCCGGAATTCGATACGCCTTTGCAAATGGCAGGAGGTACCAGCAATGCATTTACCTCAAACGATATCACAAATTATTATGACACACTTCCTGCCAACAATCTGGACACCGCGCTGTGGTTAGAATCGGATAGAATGTTGTCTTTGGCATTTACGGATAAGAGTTTGGAGGTGCAAAGAAGTGTGGTCATTGAAGAGTTTAAACAACGTTACATCAACCAGCCCTACGGCAATGTTTGGCATCTAATCAGAAAAATGGCGTTTAAAGAACATCCGTACAAGTGGCCCACCATCGGTAAGGACATTAGTCATATTGAGGAGGCTGTAATGGAGGATGTCAGGGCGTTCTTTCATAAGCATTACGGACCTCAAAATGCGATTTTGTGTATCGCTGGAAATGTATCTTATGAGTCTACGTTGGAAAAAGTGAAGCAATGGTATGGAGATATTCCCGAGCGCACCAGGTATGTGAGAAATTTGGTGGATGAACCCAAACAAACGGATTATCGGGAAACTGAGTTTTCTGCAGATGTACCTGCCAATGCGCTTCACATGGCGTTTAAAATGTGTGGCAGGTATGATGAGGATTATCCGGTGTATGATTTGATTACAGATATTCTGTCGAGAGGCAAGGGGAGTCGGTTTGAGAAATCGTTGGTACGAGAGCAGCAACTTTTTTCAGATGTATCCTGCTATGTAACTGGCGCATATGATGCCGGTTTATTGGTGGTTTCTGGTAAATTGAAAGATAAAGTGTCTTATGAGGCAGCGGAGTTAGCTGTTTGGAATGAGTTAAAGGATTTTATATCAAATGGTATTGATGATCAAGAGCTCCAAAAAGTGAAGAATAAATATGAATCTGCCAAGTTGTATTCTGATACCAATGTGCTCAATAGAGCCATGAATTTGTCTTTCTTCGAATTGAATGGATCGGCATCAGATTACACGCATGAATTAAGTAGATATTTAAATGTAAATACTGAACAGATTTCTCAGATATCCAAGCGCGTTTTCGACAAAAAAGCGTGCTCGTTACTGAGGTACAAAAAAGCTTGATTAAAACATTTATATAAAGGTTGTAAAATATTTGAATAATAGTTTGTTATGGTAAGAAGTGTTGCGCCAGAATTGAGTGTTTTGGAGACCGTTGAAGTGATTAAACCTGTGGAGCTTAAATTGCCCTCGGGTGCTCGGGCATTTTTTATAGACGGTTGTCTGGAAAACATTGCTCAAATTGACCTGGTATTTGAAGCTGGATCAAAGTATCAAACCCGTCCTCTGCAAGCCGCAATTACAGCAGCCATGTTATTGGAAGGCTGCTCCGGTAGAAAAGGAGTAGATGTGATGGATGAATTGGACGGATATGGCGCCTACATAGACGTCAGTACTGATTACGACCGCCTTACCTTGTCTGTTTTTTCCACCGTTCGCTCTATTGAAAAGGTATTGTCGCTGGTAAAAGCAATTCTGGAAGCCCCCAACTTTGAACAGGAAAACTTTGATTTGATGCTGTCTAATAAAAGACAGAATTTCTTGATTCAAAGTGAAAAAGTGTCCACCTTGGCAAGAAGGCGTTTCTATAAAGAGCTGTTTGGGAATCACGCTTATGGTAAATTAGCGACCATTGAGTCTTATGACCACTTAAGCCTGGAAGACTGCAAGACTTTTTTCAAGGATGTCATTAAAAGATCTGAATTGACTTGTTTCATTGCAGGAAAAATGACCGACAACAATGTGCAATTAATTGAATCTTGTTTATCAGACTTAAGTTTGGGGAGCAATGTCCAGGAGAGGACTATCGACCAACTCCCTGATCATCAGGGAAGTCAACATCATATTGAAAAATCGGGGGTGCAGACAGGTTTGAGATTGGGTAAAAAATCTATTAGGAGAGGGCATGAAGATTATGCTGCCACGCAAGTGATGGTTACTGCCCTCGGTGGTTATTTTGGTTCGCGATTGATGAAGAATATTCGGGAGGACAAGGGATTCACTTATGGTATTGGAGCGGGCCTTGTGACCCTCGATCATGCTGGTGTCTTTTATATCGCCACGGAAGTGGGGAATCAATACTTAAATCAAACCCTGTTAGAAATAAATAAGGAAGTTGAAGTGCTTCAGCAGAAAAACATTCCAGAAGAAGAGTTGTTTTTGGTTAAAAATTACATCAGCGGAAGTGTTGCAAGATCCCTGGATGGCGCTTTTGAACAGATGGATAAACTTAAAACAGTGCACTATTGTGGATTAACTATGAATTACTACAATGACTACCTCAAAGAGATGAGAAATGTAAGCGCTGAAGATGTCATGCTCATGGCTCAAAAACACCTCAATCCGGACACATTTATTCAGATTACCGCAGGAGAGGCAACTAAGTAGCAAGAAATACGTCTTTTTGTATAACAAAAAGAACAAAATCACGTTATAAACTTGGTTGCTAAATGCGCTTAAACGGGCTTGTCATATTGTTTTTCTCTTTGATCTTTGCAAATAGCAGTTGGTCACAAGCGCTTGATGCCCCGCAAATTCAATGTATCAGCGTATTGCCCAATGGAAATGTTGAGATTACTTGGCAGCAAATTACGGACCCTAATGGCATTTTTGCCAATTATTCCTTATTCAATAGTTCTGGAGCGCTTTTAGCATCTCAAACAAATATTGCAACAACAAATCATGTGCATGCCGGAGCTGGAGCCAATTTAAGCAGCCAGTCTTTTACAATGCAAAGCATTGCCACCAATTCAGCCAATAACTCAGCCGTTACTCAAACAGTGAGTTCCATGTTTCTGCAAGTAAATAATCCAGGAAATGGAACTGCCTGGCTGACATGGAATCCAATCAGTGTGCCTAAATTATCTGGTGCGTCCGACTACTACTACATCTACAAAGAATACCCCGCTGGTACATGGACCTTGTTAGATTCAACCATGTATGGTGATGAATCCTATATAGACACCATTACAATTTGCGGAGACGACATCAATTATCGGATAGAAATGCCCAATGGAAATTGCACTTCAGTATCCAATGTGAATGGTGGTTTCTTTTCAGATTTAATTGCGCCTTCCATCATTCCGGTGAATACAGTAACAGTGGATACATCTAATGGGAGCAGTAATATTTCATGGGATGTAAATCCAGATGAGGATACTGAAGCCTATGTGGTGTTCTACTTTGATGGTGCTGGCTGGGTGGTGATAGACACGGTTTGGGGGTATAACAACACCTCTTTTAATCATGCAGGAAATGCCAATTTGCAGTCCATGAGTTATGGAATAGCTGCTTTTGATAGCTGTTGGACGGCAGGTTCGCCAAATACAAGTGCCATGGGACAATTTCATGAAACCATTTACCTACAATCATCTCCATTGGTTTGTGATTATGGAGTCTCCCTGTCCTGGAATGCTTATCAGTATTGGCCTTCAGGAGTAGATTATTATGAAGTGTTCGGTGAAGAGAGTGGAGGAGCCGTCGTGAGTTATGGAACTACGTCTTCTCTTGGTATGGACTTGGTTGGATTGAATCCAGGTGCTAATTACTGTTTTACCATTAAAGCTGTCGCCAATTCGGGAAGAGAATCTCTATCCAATAAATTCTGTACGACTATTCAAGGACCAGTGCAACCAACTACAGGATACGTAACAACTGCAACTGTTCAAGGTGATGCGGTTCTTGTGAAATATGCCGGAGATGTGGCAGCCAGTCTTCAGGCAATTATGGTGCAGAGAAGTGAGAGTGCTGGTGGACCTTTCTCTACAATTGGAACTACCGCCGTCACAGGTGCGATTACCTCCTATGTTGATGAAGAAGTGGATCCTTCTGAACGGTCATATTATTATAGAGTAGTGGCTCTGGATACATGTGGGAATGAGTCGATTATATCTAATGTGGGTAAAAACATTCTGTGTGAGGTAACCCATGATGATTATTATCACAAAAACACCATTACATGGAATGACTATGAAGCATGGGATGGTACAATAAAGGAATATCAGGTGTACCGTTCTTTGAACGGGGTAGTTGATCCGACTCCAATTGCCGTGTTGAATCCTGTTGCATCCATATTGGAAGATGACGTCTCAAAACTGCTGGATGCAGATGGAGAATTTTGTTACTACATAAAAGCGGTTGAAGAGTTGAATCCTTCAGGACAAAATGAAGTCAGTAATTCAAATGTGACCTGTGTATATGCTCAGTCTTTGGTTTGGGTGCCCAATGCCATAGTGATCAATGGTGCTAATTCGGTTTTTAGACCAGTGATGAGCTATTTTGATTTGAATTCCTACAAACTCACCATTTTCGACCGATGGGGCAATCAGGTTTATAGCTCGACTAATTTAAATGAAGGCTGGAATGGTATGGACGCCAGATCGGGAGAGTATGTTCCAACAGGAGTCTACGTATATTTCATTGAATACACCAATTCCTATGGTGAATACAGAGACAAAAAAGGCTCTGTTACTGTTCTTAGATAAAACATTTGTGTTTCTTTGTAACATGTTTAAATATGCCATCGTTTTACTCTTATTTTTAGCTGCCTGCACGCCAGTTGATAGCGTTGAAGAAAAAGTAGCTCCTGAAGACAGAGCGGCTTTCGAATCTGATTCTGTCAAGTATTTCAACTATATCATAGAATGTGATTCATTAAAGCTAATAGAAGCTCCTAGTGAAGAAATCAAAGAAAGAATCGACATTTTAAGTAAAGAAATTAGTTACTACAGAGACAAGTGGGGGAAACACCTAAATTAACTTGAGCCTGAAAATTGGCGCGTTTGTCGAGAATAAAATCTGTCTGCCGAAATCTTGTAGCATTGTACGTTGTTCTTTCGGATATTTGCAATGTAGTTAGTTTTGGTTTTGTCATTGACTAATTCCGTACCCGAAAGGGTTTAGTGCAATTTTCCATGGCTTTAAGTAAATTTCAAGGAATTAGTCATGCAAGTCCCGTTTCATCTGAAACGGGATTTTTTGTTTCTACACTTTTGCTACTAAACCCTTTCTTTTCTGAGTTTTGCGAGGAGTTTCTGACCTCTACTTTTAAAGCCAACACTGGTTTTAGGAATTTGATCCTCAATGACATCAATTAATTCGCCCGAAAGATCCGGATATTTTTGACAAAGATTGTAGAGGGTTTGGATGGAATGAACTTTGATGGCCAACTCAATGTCAGAATCAAGTACCCAGTTAAAGAGCGTTTCAATGACCTCAGCTTCAAGGGACTCAGGAACACCACTGTTTGCCAGAATTCGAGTCAAATTTCTTCTAAAACCACGGAATGCCATGTCATTCCTCAGAGAGAATAAGTATGGAATATGTGGTATCATACAGGCTGGATTATGATCTACAACGTGATCGAAAACCCAGCATATCCTCATTGGCAGAGGAGCAGGTTCGATTAGAAAAGGTAAGCAGTCCTCAATAATTTCGGGATGTTCCGCCAGATATTGGGCCCAACGGTGTATGGTTTCCTTACTCCGGTCAGACAATAGTTCATCTTTAATCTGTTGGGTCACACTCATAGTTTTTTCATCAGATATTGATACAGATTCAACATGGCTTCAATATCTGCTTTGTGAACAATTTCATCAGGACTATGGACGTTGTTTTCAGGAGCACCTATAAAGACCCAATCGAAAGGATAGGGCGATCTTTGCAGAGCATTTCCGTCACTGCCTCCGGAACTTTCTACTTCTAACTGAAATTGAACACCACTTTCTTTAGCCAAGTCAATAATTCTATCCAGGTATGAGCGTCTGGGAATTCCCGAATCTCTCATAGAAATGGCAACACCTTTATTGTGTTGTACTCCGGTAGTTACCCAGGTGATATCAGAAATAAGCGCTTGCCTTACACCGTAATCTTTCCACAAAAGATCAGCAAGAAAACCCACTGTACCACCTCCATGTTCCTCATAACATGAGAAAACAATCGCACCATGTTCCAGGTTTTCGCAAAGTTTCAGCGCATTCCAAACGCCTAATCGATTGTCCATATAACAAGACTGAACATAATTGTCATCTTCTCTCCAATCCTGAAGGTAGCTCAAATTGGTGCCTCTATCAATGTCTCTTTCAAAAACATATTCGCGTCTAATGCCTCCACGTTCATTTTCAAACTCAAGGTATTCACATTCAATCTTACCTTGACTATCATGTCCTACCAGTTTAGTGCCTTCCTCACATTTCGGTCCACCTACTTTAATAAGCTCTTTGTCATAGCCAACAGTATATCCCACCGTATCCATGTGGGCAAAAACCGCACTTCTTGGTTTTCCGAAGACAAGTACAATGCAATCCTGAAGATGATCACCGTGCATGATCTTAACTGGAAAACGCCAGCTGTCTTTGTTTCTTTTAATATATGCCAATACAAATTGTTTGATGGCATTTTCATCACCCGAAATACCGGGAATACTACAAAGCTCTTTTAATAGTTCCATTATTTTTTACCTAAAAATTGACAGGCTATTTGATTCACCTCAAAATCATTGCTCAAAGATGCCTGCTTTGAATCACTTACACCAAATATGATGGAACATTTTTCTTCAAAACTTTGTTCAATGAGTTCTGCCTGATGTTTGTTCAATATGTTCATCACTAAACTGGTACTGGCATAGTCAAAAACAACTTTGTAGTGATTTAAAAGAGTGAATTCAACAATTCGGTTATTTTCAATGTGAACTATACGAGCACAAGAAAGACCAATAGGGCAAGGTCGGTGTGGTGAACGAGTTGCAAAAACACCCAAGCGCTCTCCATTTAATCTAGGAACCCTAACCTTAGATCTAACTCCATTATATGGATCATCTTGCCACAATCGATGGATATCCGTGTTTTTATTGAAGATATAAATAACCCAAACATGTGAATATTGTGCTAATCCATCAAAAATTCCACTATTGGCTAATTCAGGTCGGAGCTCAAGGTAAGAGCGTGCACTTGAGACTAGAAGCGGTTGTCTGGGAGTCCCGTTTCTATTATTATAGCACGAACGCAATATCCCGATCGGGCGCAAAGGGTATGCACCTAAAGCTTGACCATCTTCCTCATGTTGTGGGCCCCATGTACCTTTGCAAGAGTTTTCCGTGTCATCTTCAATTTCTATGCTACTTGTAATCTTTGTTTTGCTTTTCCGCTCGAGGCGCTCCTTCACCATACCATACTCCAGCTGTAGTTCTCTCAGCTGCCGCTCTGCTTTCGTCCTTCCAGCTCGTTCCGATCGACGTTCGGCCGCCAGAGACATTACTTCATCCTGTGAACCCATGGAGTACCAATTAAATTATTAGATTATCATACCAAAAGCCTTGTGTGTGATGAATTCAATAGACACAGTCTGGGTAGAGACCATCCTCAAGAGCGTAAGCTTAGAAAACATATCTATCAGTGATATCATACAAAGAGTTCGCACGCGAATTCACAAACCCAGCACAAGACTTAATTGATCGTGCAAACATAGTCAAACATACCTGTTTGAGTTTGAGTTCCCGTCTCAACATCGCCCGTCTCCTATAGGCTACTATCTCATACACGACGGCCAATGCGGCCATCGGTGTCAGGAAAAACATGAAATAATTCAATTTTCGTTCCAACTTTTACTAGTAAGATACCAAGAAACCATTCCTCCCATAGAATTTCCTATTAAATGAAAAGAATCTAAGCTGATTTCTTGACTAAAAACTTCAAAAAATTCTTGATGAAACTGCATCATATCCTTTGGGGGATTTTAACGGTTTATATGGTGATCTTAATGATTCTTTTTGCTTGGCGAATTAAACAAGGCCAATGGAAAACCATCGATATGATTGGAGAACCCGTTCTCGATGTTAAACCTCTAGATTGATTCAGATCAGAAATATACCGATGTCCAAACTTTAAAGGT
The DNA here is from genome assembly GCA_030433115.1 of Bacteroidia bacterium. Taxonomy (GTDB): domain Bacteria; phylum Bacteroidota; class Bacteroidia; order Flavobacteriales_D; family JAUILH01; genus JAUILH01. Next base: position 24,986 of record JAUILH010000054.1, read on the forward strand.
GCGCTTTAATTTTTCGGCT